>JANTFM010000157.1 GCA_024763475.1 Acidobacteriota bacterium
AACTGAGATCCGGCCGCAGTCCTTCTCATGACCCGCTCTCCTCACCACCCCTCGCCGGGTTGCGCGATCCATCGAAGACGGGGTCTTCTCTGAGCAGTTGATCGAAGCCTGCGACAGCATCCTCCGCGCGTAGCTCGGTTCCCGCACGGTAGAGAGCTGCCGCCTTATCCAACAACACGAGGGCCCGAGAGACGCGGGCCGGCAGAATCCCGCTACTCATGGTTGTCGCCGCAAGAGTCTCGAGTTCCGCCAGCGACTCCTCCGTCAGTTGATCGGCACGCAACGGCCGTGCACCCCGGGCCACAACCTCTCCGCGCAGCGCGAGCAGCATTTCGCGCTCGCTCTCGACCAGCTGCGTCAAATGCTCATGGAGCAGGAAAGAAACCCGGGACCCGGCGTCCTCTCGTTCCTTCTGGAGCAGCAACCAGTTCACGGCGGCGCGTTCACCACCGTCGCGGAGGAGGCTTGCCACGGTCTCGTCTGCCTGGCGCGCGGAGGGGTCTGGCCGGGCAGAGAGCCACCCAGCAAACCCGAGCAAGGCCAGGACCGCGACGGTAGCCACTCCAAGGAGCAGCTTCTTCGGGGCGGGAAGGCGGGGACGGGAGAGGAGTGCGCGGGCCTGCTTGCGAGCCTGCCGCAGGACGGGACCCGCCTCCTCCTCGGCACCGAGCCGGACAGCTTCCCGGCACAACGCGACAGCACCGAGAGGATCTCCGCAACGAAGCATCTCACGAGCCGTCTCGAGCTGTTCAGCCACCTTATGTTCCAACCTCGCAAGGGCATCCTTGGCCCGCAGAAACTCGGGCGTCTCCGAGGCCTGCTGGTCGTTCACCCAGACATCGATGGCCGCGCGAATGGTCGGCAGATGGTCCGAGACGAGGGCCGCCCTGAGCTTGGAACTGTGGCTGTCACCCGGTGCATCCCCCGGAGGCGCGGGCGCGCTTCCCCAGACCATTCCTTCCAAGTCAAACTCATCCCCGCGGGAGGGCGCTTCGAGATCGGCCGTCGCCCGCACGGGTGCAGAACCCAGGCCGGCAATCGCCGACAGCGCTGCGAGGTCCCTGGCCTTCATGTCCTCGCTTTCGCCGGGCCCGAGGCCCCATCCCGGCACGGCAAGCGCATCCGCACTGATGACGATCCGGTCAGGGGCGATCTGCCCGTGCCAATATCCTTTGCGGTGCTGCTCACGCACGAGAGCGGCAAGTCCGGCGTGCCAGGCGGGTGGAGGCATCCAACCGTCGGCCAGGCGATCTGCCAGAAGAGTACCCTCCGGCACCTCATCGAGGACAATCCTGCCGAAGTGCTCGTCACGCAGAACCCGCCGTACCCCTCCCCAGCCGATGGCTCCGCCCTCGTCGAGGACAGGATCTGGAGCATCCGCTGCAATCGGGAAACAGAAGGCATGCCCGAACGCATCATCCTCGACGAGGACGGCATCGACGCCTGCGATCTCCTCGAGGACTCTCACGACGCGCCATCCACCCGTCAGTTCGGCGCCCACACTGAGAACCGGCGTTGTTCGCGCCTCGGCCGCTATGTCCACAAGTTCCTCTCCCGGGGCGTTTAGGCCCGCTGAGTCAATATAGGTTTGTGCTCAGGCAGGTCCAACTCGACGCCTCAAGAGAAGTGGTCAAGGCATTCGGGACATGAGAGCATCTCCCCATGAAAGGCTTGGCCCTACTCCTCAGCCTGTTGTCGCTCTTCGCTGCCGTGTCGTGCGCGCCCGCACGGAGTGGGCAGGAGGACGTCGCCCCCTTGAAGGAGGGACCGAAACAACTCGAGCTTCCCGCCCTGAATTCTCGGGTCCCTCGGAGCAGCACTCGGAGGACATCACTGGAGGACTTGCCGATCCCCAAGTGGCCCGAAAGCTGGCACTTGGCCGACCGTGGACGTTTCGGGACGGCAGACCTTCCCGTCGTATGGTTCAAGCTTGACGCGGGCCAAACCCCGGTTGTCGAAGCAGCTCAGGTTGCTGTGGCAGCCATTCAGAAGGTCGCGGGGCGCATCGAACTCGAGGACAGCGCGCACTTGGATGACCCGGAGCGCGCCATAGCCCAGCTTCGGGGCAGCCGGGTCAATGCCGCCATCGAGGCGTCAACGAGCCAGACCCGGACCTTGGTCAAGATCACCCTCGAGGCCAAGCCGGGATTCGGCCGCAAAGCTACGGATACCACGCCTTGACGACCGAATGGGCTTCCCTGATCCGCGCCAGAGACTCCTCCCAGAGCGCTGCCTCGCCCTCGGACTCGTAGCTCTCGCGAGCTGTCTCCAGGAACGCCCGGACTCGGGCATAGTGTCTCGCGTCACCACTCGCCAACAGGTGAGATGCGAGATGCATCCGGATCCTGGCAGCGATCAGTGGGAATCGATCACAAAGGAGCGTCGCAGCACGTTCGAGAATCACCGGGCTGCTCGAAAGGACGAAGCCCGGCGAGGAATCGAGGCGATGCGCCAGGCGCTCACTCTCGTTGGCCGCGAGGCAAATCTCTGTAAACGCGGTTGCGTCGGCACCGGCTTCCGCCTGATCGAGCGCTCTGCGGCGCCACTCGCCTCGATCCGCCTCTCCCGCGACATCCATCAACCGGCGGTAGCCGGCTGCACTCGGTTCGGCTGAGAGCATCTCCCAGGCGGCTTCAATCGCCTCTCTCCTTCGGCCCTGGCCGTAGAGCAGCGAGATCCTCAGATCCTCAAGCTCGTAGCGCACCGTACCCCTTGCCTTTCGCCGGCCACGCTCCGCCCAAAGCAGGGCATCGCCAGCCTGCCCCAGGGCCTCGAAGCGACGAGCCGCCGCAAGGATGTCTGCGCCGTGCTCTCCCGTCGTATCGCAGAGCGCAAGGTACTCTTCCGCATCTCCGCGCACTTCTGCGATCTCCCGCAAGGCGGACCGCGCACGTTCGACGACGGGATCGAAGAGCGTGGAGAACTCGTCTCCGCCCAGGGCCGCCGGCCGTGAAGACTGCCGCTGCTCAAGCACGGGCCGCAGCAGGCCGGAAAGCGTGTCAAGGCCGATCGGCCCCAAGGCCTGCCGGGCCTCATGGACCAGTCCCGGACTCGTGTTGACGCCGTCCTCCATCAACCAGCCGAAGATACGCCGGGCGAGGACCTGCCGGTCCCGCTCCGGAACCTCTGCCCATCCCCTGCACCACTGGCGGAGCAGCTTCCTCACGGACTCGAGCAACGCGCCATCCCGATCATCCACCTCCGACATGCGCTCCCACGCCAGCGCGGCGATCTCCTCGAGGAGACCCAGCGCGGCTTCCGGCTGGCTGCCCGCCAGCAAGCGCTGCACCGAGGCAGCAATCTGCTCCAGATCCGCGGCAACCCGCGGAAGCTCGAAACGCGCCAACAGGCTCCCCGGGCGCAGCGCCGAGCGCGCCGATTGCCGATAGAGGCGGATGTCGATGCTCGTAAGATCGCTGAGATGTTGGCGAATGCGGTTCTCAACGATGGGATCATCGACTGCCGCCTCCGAAAGCAACTCGATCATGTCGAGCTTGGGCCATGCGAGGAGTTCGTCCCGGAGGGACGCCATGGCAGCCTGTCGGTCCGCAGCGTTGCGAACACTCACGTTGGCCAGATCCCCACCTGCGCTGGTCTCCTCCGCCGTGGAGTCGCTTGAGTCCTCGCCCGGATCGTCTTCGACAGGGGCACTGACCCTCCGCCCTGCCTGCTCCTCCAGTTCTCCAATCAACTCAGGCTCCGCGACCAGCGCCAACAGCACCGCGCCGGCGTGCCAGCAGATGCCCCGCTCGTAAGGACAGGAGCACTCGCTCTCGATCTGTCCCTCGATCAGGCGGAGCACACTGTGATAGGGCGTCGTCGACGAGCCCGAAACATGGGCACGGAGGGCCCGGCCATCGATCCAGACCTCCTCGACCCGGCCCTCGGAGGCATAGGCCTGCGCCCGGCGCAACACGCGCTCCCGCACCAGCATCTCCTCGATGGCGGGCGGGGTGAGGGTTCGGATCACTCGTAGCAAGGGAAGAGAGTTCATCGGGGTGCACACTCCTTACCCAGGAGCCTAGGAAAACCCGCCGCTCCAGAGGCCGTGGAGCATCCGGGCTGACGAGAGCTTGGTGAAGCGACCATTCTCGCAGAAATGGCAGCGAGCCGAAATGACGTTCGGCATGGACCCCGCCCGGCTCGGGAGCCTATGTTGAACAGGGGTAGAAATATGTCGAGAGGATCACTCAGCAAGGCGCGCTGGGCCGCCCTACGGGGAGACTACTCCACCGCGGGTGACTTTTATCGCCTCGGCGGACGCTTGCAGCAAGCCCTCCGCATGTACCAGAAAGGTAAACATCACCGTCTCGCGGGCGATGTTGCGGCCCAACTCGGAGACGCTGAACTCGCCGCGAGAGAATACGAACGCTGCGGGATGCACCGGGAGGCCGGCGAGATGGCGCTGAGGGCCGGGGAGCGGGAGCGGGCCGCTCGCCACTTCGTCCAGGCCAACCAGTGCCGTCGGGCGGCGCAAATCCATGAAGAGTTCGGCAGCGCCGATTCTGCGGCCGCCCTCTACGAGCATTCAGGGGACTTTCTCCAGGCGACGCGTCTCTTCCTCGAAGCTCGTCAGCCCGACGGCGCATCGCGTTGCCTCGAGTCCCTGATCAAGGCGGGCCTGTTTCCCGGAGACCAGCGAGAACTGCTCGCGCTCGCCGTCAGAACCGGCCAGCAGCTACTGGCGACGGGCCAACCAGAGCGTGGGGCCCGTTGGCTGGAACAGGCCGGCAGGAAACTGGAGGCTGCGAGGGCATGGGAGCGGGCCCGGCAACCGGAGCGCGCCCTCAAGGCATACCTCGCAGCGGGTGAAGCGGAACTCGCCGCGGACCTCGCCGAAAAGTACGACCCGGAGACTCTCGATCCCGCGCTCGCGGCAGAAGCCTTCCACGCGGCCGAACGCTGGGCGCAGGCCGCAGCGCTTTACCTCGAGTCAGGCAAGCCCTCGGAAGCCGCTTCCTGCCTCGAGAAACTCGGCTGCTCGGCCGAAGCCGCTTGGGCCCACGAAGCCGCAGGAGACCTGCTCGCCGCCGCGACAGCCCAGGAGCGGGCCGGCGAGTTTGCCGGCGCCGGAGACCTCTTCCGGCAAGCCGGCGCGATGAAGGATGCCGCGCGCTGCCTCGAAGCCTGCGGGCAGCTCGAAGAGGCCGCCGGCTGCCACATGGCCTCTGGCGATCGCATTGCCGCCGCCACGCTTCACGAAAAGCGGGGCGATCTCGATGCGGCCGTGTCGACACTTCAGACGGTCGGCCCCGGCTCGGAGGACTCCGCAGAAGCATCCTTCCTTCTTGGCCGGGTCTTCGAACGAATGGGTGTCGACTCGCTGGCGGCCGATCATTACCGCCGTGCGCTCGCCGCGGATGAAGCCAGTGGGAACGCCACGGACCCGGAGGCATGGTACGCCCTGGCTGGGGCACTGGAACGTGCCGGTCGCGTACGAGAGGCAGCCCAGGCGTTCTCGAAAGTGCTGTCGTCGAAGTACGACTTCAAGGATGCCGCGGTCCGGCTCGCCCGAATCGAGGAACGGCTCGCCGACGGCACTATGGCGCAGAGGACGAGCCTTCCGGAACGCTACACGGTGGAGCAGGCCCTCGAGGGCTTCAAACCCGGACAGGCGTTTCTCGCAACCGACAAGGTCATGGAACGGCGTGTCGTGCTACGGCGCTTCGACGCGACCCTCGTACCCACCGAATCCGCCGCGGAGCGACTCCTGATGGACATCCGCCGGATCGCCCGGCTCCACCATCCGTCCATCGCCGCCGTTCACGACGCCGGCCAGGAGGCCAGCGGCCTCTATGTCGTGGAGGAACATGTTCCCGGAAAGTCCCTGAGAGAGATCCTCTCCGAGACGGGAGCGCTCGACCTGCCCCGGACCGTGCAGGTCCTGACGCGGCTGGCCGAAGCCCTCGACTACGCCCACGGGCTCGGCCTCCTGGCACGCAATCTCAGGCCGGAGAACGTCTTCGTTTCCCCCTCTGGTGAAGCGCGACTCGTCGACTTTGGCTTTGCCTTTCGCCATGCGGAGGACGATACGCCGCGAGATGTCTACCGCCCCCCGGAGGCGTACAACGGCGAGCGTTTGGATCCGTCCTCGGATCTTTACCAACTCGGTGCGCTCGCGTGGGAGATGCTCAGCGGATCGCCGCCACCGCTTCCCGCGAGCTTGGGAGCGGGGGCCCCCGAGCTCCCGGAGAACGAGACGCTGCAGGTTCCCGATCTGCTGCGGAGGGTCGTGGGACAGTGCCTGGTCCCGGATCGCGCCCAGCGCCTCGGAACCGCCCAGGAACTGCTGGAGCAACTGCATGGCACGAACCTCCTTCCCGGGGCTCTCCTTGCCAACCGATACGAGATCCTGCGGGAGCTGGGCCGCGGCGGAATGGGAACGGTTTTCGCAGCTCGAGATCTCGTCCTCGAGGAGCCGGTCGCGCTCAAGGTCCTCGCTGGCCCCCTCGACGAGACGGTCGAGAAACGCTTCATCCAGGAGATTCGCCTGACCCGACAGATCAATCACCCCAACATCGTGCGGGTCCATACCTTCGAGAGGTGGAGGGAGCTGCGGTTCATCGTCATGGAATACATCGACGGCGTCGACCTGCGACGCTGGTCGGAAAGCCGTCGTCCGATTCCCCTCGGTCAAGCACTGGAGTTCATCTCGGCGGTCGGAGCCGGGCTGGCTGCCGCTCATCGGCTCGGCATCGTGCACCGGGATGTCAAGCCTGAGAACGTCCTGCTCGACCCGGAAGGCCGACCGCGTCTCGTGGACTTTGGCATCGCACGCCAGGGTGATGTCCATCTGACCCGCGAGGGTCTCGTCATGGGTTCGCCGGCCTATATGGCACCGGAGCAGATCCGTGGAGAGGCCGCGGACCAGAGAGCCGATCTCTATGCGCTGGGTGTCCTGACCTACTTCCTGATCACCGGGCGCGAACCTTTCGCCTCCGACAACGTCGCCGAGGTCCTTCGTATGCAAATCGAGGACACGCCGCCCGCCCTCGCGGCCTTGCGGACCGGCGTCCCTCCGGGGATCGAGGCTCTCGTTCTCAGGCTGTTGGCGAAGGACCCGAATCAACGGCCACCCAGCGTCTTCGCCTTCCTCGAAGAGCTCAGCCAGGTACGCGCTCAACTGAACGTCGTCATGGCCTGAGAGCCGGCTCCCCTCGGCCAGAAATCCCCAGGGTCTTCGCCCTTCTTACCACTCGACCAGCGACGCGTCCGATGGAACACCGTCATGATTCAGCCCCGGCCAAGCTCCGGCCAAGACTCTGTACCAGGGCTCCGCGCGAGAATGCCGTCGCAGGCCTGGGACAGCTAAGATGCTGACCGACTGGTCGTTGCCATACCGCAACAGACACGCTGCGTTTTCGGCTCCCGACGCGATGGACGATCCATCCTCCCCACGCTTGAAATATCCCCCGACCGGATTCGACCGGGTGGATCCTTTACGAGAGACGAGCTCAGAAGGAGGGGACGAGACAATGAACGCGAGTCATGCTGCCATACGAACGAATCTCGGGCGCGCACTGCGCCGAATGCGTCATCGGGGCCACCTCTCGCTCGACGAGATCGAGCACTGCACACGCCTCGAGGGCGTTCCCATCTCGCGCTCTCACCTCTCGCGGGTCGAGACGGGCCAGGCTGACATCGCCCTGTCCCGTTTCCTCAGCCTGATGGTCGTCATCGGCTGTCCCGTCGCGCACGCCAGCGAGGAGCTTCTTCCGCTGGTCTCAGGAGCGGAAGAATCCCAACCCCGGGCCATCAGGAGCTTCTCCCAGCTCCGCCGGATGAATCCTGGTGTCGCCGCATCTCAACTGCGGAAGACTGCGTTCTCGGGAGTGAAGATGCACCCGAGTCTGCTCGCGATCTGGGGGCTGACCGAGTCGGCCCTCGGGAGATGGAAGGTGGCGGGACGGGCTCTCACCCGTTGCCTGCCACTCACACCGTCGGCCCGTTCTTCCGCCTGCCTGGCCGTCGCTTGCCTGGGGCAGAACCTGGGGGGACTGTCCCGCCTGCTGGTGACCGCGATCGAGAGGGAGCGGCTCGAACTCGGCACCTTGCTGCGAGGCGCCTGTCTTCTCTCTGGCGGCGGCAATCCAGAGCTGGCGGCTCGGGCCCTCTCGGGCCTCGGGCTTTCCCGGATGCTCACAGGAGATGGACGTGGCCTCGCACTGGGCCTGGCAGCTGAGGCCTATCGCCGTTCGCGGCAGGTCAAGGCGGCCGTCAGTACGGCAGAGAACGCGGTAGCCGAGGTCGAAGCAAGGATCGTCAAGGCGGATCTGCTGCGGATCCATGCCCGCTGCCTGGGCACCCTGCGGCGTCCGGCCGCAGGACTTCGCCTCCTCGATCGGGCGCGAGCCCTCGCAAAGGGCCCGAAGCAACCGGATCTCCTCGCGAGCATTCACCTGGAAAAGGAGAAACTGTGGATCCTGGCCGGAGACCGCGGGGCGGCCCGCTCCGCCCGACGCGCAGCAGCGGCGCTCCTGCGCCGATCAGGCGCTGATCGCAACGCCCCGCGCGCGCTGCCCCTCCACGGGCTCCTGGAAGCTGTCGCCCCGCCGATAATCCAGTAGCCCCTGGCCGAGAGCTTCGGGTCCTCGGCAGAATCTGTGGGTGCCCGCAGACTCTGGCAGCTTGCCAATTTGCTGGTACATGGCGCTTTGGAAGGCGCACGCAGTACGAAATCCAAACCATCTTCTGGTGGCGACTTTCCGTTGGGTGTTCAGGCCCTCGAGAACACCCGTGGAGAGGTCTCGTTGCGCACAATACCGGCGAACAGAAGGTCCCGCCGGCCTCGCATGGAGCAGGCGATCTTCTTCATGACTTCGATTCGCGATCTCATGGCGCGGGTGCGACGGAGACCGGGGTCGTGGGCAGCCCGGTCGGGTCGGGCGTCGTCTCCGAACGGATCGAGAGCCTCCTTCAGCAGTGACTGGGGGGTGAGGGGGCTTCGGCTCGGGATCCAGCACGGGACCTGCCAGAGGGAGTGTGCGGTGTCCCGTGGCCGCCGCGCTGTCGTCCTTCGCCTCGCCT
>JANTFM010000158.1 GCA_024763475.1 Acidobacteriota bacterium
CTCCAGATCTCCCGCAGCACGGGAGGCTCACCAGCGGCGCCCGGGTCGAGAATGGCCAGCCCCCGGGGGCCGCAGGAGACGTAGTACTGCCCGTGCGCATAGGCGAGCTCCACGCAGCCGCCCGGCAGAACGGTCCAGACACTCGCCTCCTCCTGGTCGCCATTCCTCAACGAGAGTCCGACGCTTCCTGCGACGGCCAGCGTGTCACCCGCCCGGCAGAGGGCGGTCGCGCGATGCGCAAGCGGCAACGCGGGATCGGGAGCCGCGGGAGCCGAAGGAACGAACACCCCGGCAAGAGCGAGCGATAACAGTAATGGCAAGCGATGGGGTCGAAGGATCATTTGCTCTCCCGTGTCAGGACCCGGATGATAGCGCCATGAAGAGCCCATTGGCGATCGTTCCTGTCCCCCTTCTCGTCTCGCTGCTACTCGCTGCCGGCACGCCCGCCGGCGTCTGCGCGACCTCCCTTCCGAAGCCTTCCTTTGAGAAGCACTTCCAGGCAACGACGCTCCGCATGGACCTGGTCCGGGCGGGACATGCCGAGGAACAGAGCTGGGCCATCGAACACGTCGGCGTGGAGGGCGCGTGGGCGGGGTCCCGGCGCCTGTTGATCGACACGATGGATCTCGGCGAACTACTCTTCGAAGTGCGCGACGCGGAGAGTGGTCAGCTGCTCTTCTCCCGCGGCTTCTCCAGCCTCTTCAGCGAGTGGCTCAGCACCTCCGAGGCCAGGGGGCCCAACGCGAGAGCGGGGCACGAGACGCTGCGCTTCCCGCTCCCGCGTCATCCGGTCCGGATCGAGGTGAAGGAGCGCGGCGAAAACGGCCGTTTCGAGGCAGCGGCGTCCTTCTCCCTGGACCCCTCCCGCTACGATCTCGCACCTTGGCCGAAACTGCCGATCCCCCTCGAGGTGATCGACCTTCTGCACAACGGAGCGATGGAATCCCGGGTCGACCTGCTCGTCGTCGCCGACGGCTACCCGGACAGCCAGGCGGAGAAGTTCCGCAGGGACCTCAATCGACTCCTGGCCTCGCTCGCGTCGGAGGAGCCCTGGGCGAGCGCGCTCGACCTGTTCAACCTCCGGGCAATCCGTGCCCGCAGTGCGAGCGCAGGAGGACCAGCAGAACCCCGCAAGGGTCTCTTCGAGCCCGAAGCCCTGACCTCTTTCGACACCTTCGGCTCCCCCCGCTATCTCTGCCCGAAGAATTTCCGTGTGCTCGAAGATCTGGCCGGCTCCGTGCCCCACGACGTGCTCATCGTTCTGGTCAATACCGCTCGTTACGGAGGAGGAGGCGTCTTCCGCCAGTTCACGGTCTCGACAGCCGACAGCGAGTTTGACGCCTATCTCTTCCTTCACGAGTTTGGCCACGGCTTCGCCGGTCTCGGAGACGAGTACTACACCAGCGCGGTGGCTTACGAGACCCCAACGCCTTCGGTAGAACCCTGGGAACCCAACCTGACACTCCAGACGGAGCGTTCGGCCCTCAAGTGGGGGCAACTGGTCCAGGACAGCACACCGCTTCCCACCCCGGATGACGCGAGATTCGACGGCGTGGTGGGCGCCTTCGAAGGTGGAGGCTACCGCGCGCACGGCGTTTTCCGCCCGGCCCGCCGCTGCAAGATGAAGGACAAGGGTGCGGTGGGTTACTGCGCCGTTTGCACCCGCGCGATCCGGCGCATGATCGCCTTCACGGCGGGGCTCGACGAACTCCCCGGGCAAAGGCGCACCCGGGAGGCACCGTGAGGATTCGCATCGGGACCCGGGCCTCGGCCCTCGCGCGGACCCAGACGGCCACGATCGCCACCGCGCTACAGGCGCGAGGCCACGAGACGGAGACCCTCGCCATCCGCACGGCAGGAGACAAGGACCGCTCCCGGGCGTTCGCAGATATCGGCGCACCGGGCCTCTTCGTCAGAGAAATCGAGGACGCCCTCCAAAGCCAGCGCATCGATTTGGCGGTCCACAGCTACAAGGACCTGCCAAGCGACCTTCCGCAAGATCTGACCATCGCGGCCGTGCCCGAACGAGCCGATCCCGCCGATCGGCTGATCGTGCGCCCGATGGCCCATGACTCCTCGGCAGACCCACTGCCACTGGCCGCAGGAGCGCGCGTCGGCACGGCCTCCGCCCGGCGAGCAGCGCTGCTTGGCAACCTGCGGCCGGATCTTTGCATCGAGACACTTCGCGGCAACGTGCCCACCCGCCTCAAGAGACTGAAGCAACGCGACTTCGATGCCATAGTCCTCGCTGCCGCGGGCCTCGACCGCCTCGCCGGATCGGCGTACCTCGGAGAGAGCGAGAGCGTGTCGACCAAAGGACTCGTCGACCTCCGTCTCGATCCGGAGCTGTTCACCCCTGCGCCCACCCAGGGAGCCCTCGCCCTGCAAATCCGCGCCACCGACGAAGATCTCGCGGCCGTCCTCGCCGACCTGCATGACCAGGAGGCGAGTGCTCCGCTCACGGCGGAGCGGAAGATGCTCGCCCTCGTTGACGGGGGGTGTCAGCTCCCGTTCGGTGCCTGGTGCCGACGGCGTCCCGGCGGAGGATTCCTGCTGGACGCCGTGATCGAGAAAGAGGGGGCCCTGCGGCGCGTCCGGTGCGCGGGCGACGACCCCCTTGAGCTGGCGGCGCGCGCCTGGGAGGCACTGCGGAATGCTGCCAGGGACTCCCCTTGAGCGGCATCGCAGAGCGCACGGTCCTCCTGACTCGTGTACCCGAGGACAATCTTGCCTGGGAGAAGAGGCTGCGCAGGATGGGTGCCCGGACCCTGAGCCTGCCCTGCATTCGATGCGAGTACCTCGAATCAGACGAGGTGAAGCGTGAACTCAGGGAGGCGCTCCGCGGGGCGCACTGGGTTCTTTTCGGATCCCGGCGAGGCGCGGAAGCTCTCGCCCGGCTCGTGGATCCAGGCGCTCTCGACGGTGTCCTGATCGGCGCCGTCGGCCCGCGCAGCGGGGAGCGCTCCCGCGAGTTGCTGGGCCGGATCGACCTCGTCGCGGCCGCGGGGAGCGCGCGCGCGCTGGGATCTGAACTCGGCCGCCTGCTGGAGGCCGATCCCAGGTCTGCGGCCCCCACGAGAGTCGTTTTCGCTGGTGGCGATCGGGCCTCCAGCGACGTCAGGAGCTGTCTTCCGCCGGCAAGCGTCGATTTTCAGCGCCTCGTGCTCTATCGCACGCTGCCTGCCGAGGCGAGGGATAGTAAAGTACGCCTGACGGAGCTCGGAGTGGATACCGTCTTCCTGGCCAGCCCTTCGGCGTTGGCGGGCCTGCTGGCCCAGGCGGAGCTTTCACCCGCACTCAAGATCATCAGCATCGGCCCGACGACGACGGCCGCGATGCGCGCACGAGGTCTCGAGCCCGCCGGAGAGGCGAGGACGAGAGATCTCGAAGGACTCGTGGAGGCTCTAAGGTGACCACCGACTCGACCAACGGCACGATCCCCGGGCGGATACGCCCCCGGCGCCTGCGCGCCAGCCAGCGCTTGCGCTCCATGGTGCAGGAAACCCGCGTCACTGCCGAGCAGCTGATCATGCCGCACTTCGTGCTCCCGGCGGAGCACGCAGACGAGGCGATCGCCTCGATGCCGGGGATCGCGCGTCTCGGCCAGCAGGAGCTGCTGCGGCAGGTGGAAGCGGACCTCGAACTGGGTCTTCGCAGCGTGCTGCTCTTCGGCCTTCCCGCCGAGGTGGAAAAGGATCCGGCCGGCAAGTACGCAGCCGACCCCCAGAGTCCTGTCGTCCGCGCCACCCGCAGCCTGAAGAAGACCTTCGGCGAGGAGCTCCTGGTGATCACGGACGTCTGCCTCTGCGCCTACACGGACCATGGCCACTGCGGCATCCTGCACGAGGGCCATGTGCTCAACGACCCCTCCCTGCCCTGCCTCGCCGCGATGGCTGTCGCGCATGCCCAGGCGGGGGCCGACCTGGTCGCGCCCTCCGACATGATGGACGGCCGGGTGGCCGCGATTCGCGATGCCCTGGACGATCGAGACCTCTCCTCGACCGGCATCCTCTCCTACTCGGTCAAGTACGCTTCGGCCTACTACGGTCCTTTCCGCGACGCCGCGGCCTCGGCGCCGGGCAAGGGCGACCGCAAGGGGTATCAGATGGACCCGGCGAACGTGCGGGAGGCCGTCAAAGAGTCTCTCCTCGACGAGGAGGAAGGCGCGGACATGCTGATGGTCAAGCCCGCTTTGGCCTACCTCGATGTCATCCGTCGTGTGCGCGAAGAGAGCCTCCTGCCCCTCGCGGCCTACAATGTGTCCGGTGAGTATTCCGCGGTGAAGGCCGCCGCCGAACGCGGCTGGCTCGACGAAGCGGCGATCGTGCGTGAGAACCTCTTCGCCATGGCCCGGGCTGGGGCCGACGTCATCATCACCTACCATGCCCGCGAGGCGCTGCGCGGAGGATGGCTGTGAACGGCGAACTCTCCTCGGAAGACTATTTCGCACGCGCCCAGCGGGTCCTGCCGGGGGGTGTCAATTCCCCGGTCCGGGCCTTCGGCGCCGTCGGCGGCTCTCCCCTGGTCATTCGCCGGGCTCGCGGCGCGGAGATCGAGACCGTGGAGGGCCGATTCCTGCTCGACTTCGTCGCTTCCTGGGGTCCACTGATCCTCGGGCACGCCCACCCGGAGGTCGTGCGCGCGATTGCTGAAGCGAGTCAGCGCGGCACGACCTATGGCGCACCCTGCCCGGTCGAGATCGCACTCGCGGAAAAGGTCGTCTTCCTCTATCCCGGCCTGCAGAAGGTGCGCTTCGTCTCCTCGGGTACCGAAGCCACGATGAGCGCCATCCGTGTCGCCCGGGGATTTACCGGAAGAGACCTGATCGTCAAGTTCTCAGGCTGCTATCACGGCCACGCGGATCACCTGCTGGTCTCCGCGGGATCGGGACTCGCGACCTTCGCTCAACCGAGTTCTGCGGGGGTTCCGGCGGCCTTCGTGGAGCAGACTCTCGTCCTTCCCCTCGACGACCGCAACGGCATCGACCAGCTCTTCCGCGAGAAAGGCGACCGGATCGCCGCGGTGATCATCGAGCCCGTCCCGGCAAACAACGGCCTGCTGCTCCAGCATGTCGCCTACCTCGAGCATTTGCGGGAGATCACGCGCCGCCACGGCGCACTGCTCATCTTCGACGAAGTGATCAGCGGCTTTCGGCTCGGTCCGGGCGGTGCTGCCCAGCGCGTCGGCGTTCTTCCGGATCTCGCGACCTTCGGTAAGGTCATCGGGGGCGGACTTCCGGTCGGCGCCTTCGGTGGCAGCGAGGAGATCATGTCCTGCCTCGCTCCGGATGGCCCGGTCTACCAGGCCGGCACGCTTTCGGGGAATCCGGTGGCCATGGCCGCGGGACTCACGACGCTGCAGATCCTCGAACGCGAGAACGGATGGGAGGCTCTCGAACAGCTCGGCGTGATGCTGGAGGAGAGGCTGCAGCCCATCCTCGCGAGCGCGAGGGACGCCGTGAGCCTCGTGCGCTGCGGATCGATCTTCTGGCTCTGCCTGCAGGGTGGTTCGGCCCCACGCTGTGCCGAGGCGATCGATGCTTCGGCGGAAGACCGTTTCAGGGGCATCTTCTCCGGCCTGCTCTCGCGCGACATTTCGATCGCTCCCTCGGCCTACGAGGTCGGATTCCTCTCCCTGGCCCACGAGGAGCAGCATCTGGACCGCTTCGCGAAGGCCCTGGGCGAAGTGCTCCAGAGCTGAATGGCCGCCTCCCCACGCCTCTCGATCGTGATTCCCGCGCTCAACGAAGCGGACACCATCGAGAGCATTCTCGGGCCGCTCCAGCCGCTGCGGGAGGAGCTCGCTGAGATCATCCTCGTCGATGGGGGCAGCGAAGACGATACGGTTGAGAGAGCAGCCGAGCGGGTCGATCGGCTCCTGCGATCAGAGCGCGGCCGGGCACGCCAGATGAACGCGGGTGCCCGCACCGCTCGCGGGGAGATCCTGCTCTTCCTGCACGCCGACACTCTCCTGCCCGCTGGCGCGGCGGAGGCCGTACTCGAGGCCATGGATCGCGGAACACGCGACTGGGGTCGCTTCGATCTTCGCCTCAGCGGTCGTCATCCCCTGCTGCGCATGGTCGAGACGATGATCAACCTGCGCTCGCGCCTCAACGGCATCGCGACGGGCGACCAGGCCATCTTCGTCCGCCACGAGCTTTTTGAGGAGATCGGCGGCTACGAGGAGATTCCGCTGATGGAGGATGTCGCCCTCTCGCGCGAGCTCAGAAAGAGAGGACGCCCGGCATGTCTCGGAATTCGGGTGACCACCTCCAGCAGGCGCTGGGAGGCGGGGGGCATTTGGCGCACGATCTTGCTGATGTGGCGCTTGCGCTGGGCCTACGCGCGGGGCGCGGACCCAGGACAGTTGGCCAGGCATTACGGCTGCGAGAACAAGTAAACGAACCCGGCTTCGCCTTGTTGGGCTACGCCGGGTGAATTTTTCGGCCGCACTGCGGTCGAAAAATTCAAAACTTCAGGATGTAGTCCACTTGCCAGCGGTCCATCGTGGCGCTTTCCCCCACTTCGACATCCGTCTGGTACCAGGTGAAGTTCAGGTAGCCCTTGGAATGCAGCCCGAGCCGGTAATCGAAACGCAGGCCATTCAGGTTGGAAGAGCGGGTCGTATCCGACTGGGTAAACGCATAGAAGAGCGCATCCGGCTCCGAGTAGTAAAGGCTCGCACGGAACGCCATCTGCCCTGGCTTCTTGTAATCACCGATCTGCACGCGAGCGAAGTAGGCGGTGTCGTAGTCCTTGCCAGCCCCGGAGGCACCACTGTTCTGGTAGTAGAACGCGGTGACCTTGACCGGCCAGACCTTGCTGGACTTGCACTTCCAGATCGCGTAGAGGCTGAAAACATCGAAGTCACTGACGAGCCGGCCGCTCTCGTCGACGATGTTCGTCATCTTGTTCCCGTCAAGCTTGCCACTGGTGGTCAGATCCGCCACGCCCTGGGGTTCCACCACGGAGTCGTAGCCCATACCGAAGGACAGTTGGCTGGCCTCACCCATCTTCAGCGTGGGACCAAACTGTGCGCCGTAGATATAAGAGTCAGCATCGCTCTTCGACTCCTCGAGCACGTAGGCGAAGGCGACTCCTCGAAGCGTCTTGACGATCCCGTCACCCTTCCCCGTCCAGCGGGCCATGGCGCCCTCGGTCACGACATCGTCGTCATAGTGCATGTCCGAGACGATCCAAAGCTTCTTGGGCGAAAACTTGCCCGCAATCAGCGAAAAACGATCGCTGAACTTGAAGTCCGCATAGGCCTCGGCAATGCTGATGGTCTTCTTGCTGAGGCCGCCATCGAGGCTCTGGTTGTCCGAAACCGGATCGTCGGCGTTGCCGCTTCGAAGCTGTGCACCCACCGTGATCATCTCGTTAACCTGCGCCTTGAAACCCCAACGAAAACGATAGCGGAAGCGGTCCCTCCGACCGTCATCGAACGTGTCATCCTGGTCGAAACCCTCGTAGCGCAGGCGAAGGTCGCCCTTGAAGCTCGTCTTCTCGAACCAGCTCTTCGTGGCGGCTTTCGCTCCCTCACCGGCAAGCGCGGGCGCGGAGGCCATCATCAGCAGGAGACCAACAGCCATCAAACGTTTCATCATGTTCTCGGTTCCTCATCGAGGACCCCCGTGGTCCTCGTTCGCCGGAGAGTTTCACCGACCCCGGTCGCGCGGAGGTGACGATCGCGTGAACACCGTGTGACGCCCCCGACCGCTAGCCCCGTGGATTGCCAGACATCAGCTCTCGTGTCGGGCCAAACGAGAAACTCGCCTCTCGCCCCGACGTTACTTCAGATTCACACCGCGCCCCCGTTGATGCGCCATGCTAGTTACAAACCGGTAACGGACTCCAGACCATCACAGGGGAGGCCTCTTAACTCATAGCAATTAAGCGCCTTATCTAACCGTGACAAACGTAACGTTTGGCATAGACTTTGCTTCTATGCCAAGAGAAACTGTTGCGAGCCCCGGGGGTGAGCCTCGGGCGAGATCAACCAGGATAGCTGGGTAGCTGCCACGAATGGTTAGCGAGGAGGAGTGAGGAATGAAGAGAACGTGGACGTTCCACTCGATGGTGTTGTTCGTCGCCGTCGTGGTCGCTCTATCGAGCCTTGGGAGTGCGAGCGCGGCCGTAACGGTCAAGCAGAAGGTGGGTGACAACGAGTACAAGTTCTTGCTCTACGGCTTCAGCCAGATGGAACTCAGAGGCGGCGATGGCATGTCGTCGGAAGGTGGGATGTTCTTCAAGGCCCAGCGCATCCGCCTGGGAACGAAGTACTTCTACGGTGGATGGTTCGCCAAGCTCTTCCTCGACTTCAACCAGCCGTGGGACATGGGAAAAACTGGCAAGAAGGATCCCGGCGAGGCCGGCCTCCCGAAGGCCATCAAGGATGCTTTCGTTGGTTACAAGTGGAACAAGGGCGCCTTCATCCGCATGGGAATGATCAAGATGCCCCACGGCATGGGCTTCACGATTCCCGGATGGAACCTCGACAACATCGAGCGCAGCGGTCTCGACAAGGCTCTGGTCATGGAGCGTGGATTCGGCCTCATGCTCTCCGGACGCTTCATCGGAGGCGATGCCAAGAAGCTCCCGAACGGTACCGAGATGGGCCACGAAAAGGTCGGCAAGGGCTTCGGCTACGATGTCGGCATCTTCAACACCGCAGGCCGCAGTGCGGCCGTCACCTGGGACTATAGCCAGCGCGGTGATGTTCTCGCCTACGCGATGCGTGTCCACTACGACAACGGCAAGCCGCTCCACCTCGAAGCGTCCTATGCCGTCTCCCAGGATGCTGCGGGCGGGTATTTCTCCAAGAGCAACCCCTACTCGGAGGACTACAAGTCCTTCGACTTCGGCGTGCACTCGATGATTCTCGACGACACCCTCGACCTGAAGCTCGAGTACATCCAGGGCACCAACGTCAAGGGCGTCGATGGCTGGGACCAGGACTGCTGGGTGGGTACCGCCGGATACATGTTCACCCCGCAGATCGAGGGGATCTTCAAGTACT
>JANTFM010000159.1 GCA_024763475.1 Acidobacteriota bacterium
AGGCTCGGGTCAAGACCAGGTCTTGCCGAGGAAGTCCTTCATCTCGGGAATTCCGCCCTGGAAGACGAGGTATCCGTCGTGCGGTTCGCGGGGCGTCATCTCCCCTGCGATGGGTGTTGTCATGAGCGTGCGGACGGCTTGGGGGTCGTCGGGATGGAGGCCGAGGGCCCAACTGAGTTTCATGAAGGCTGCTTCGGGCAGCATGTTCGCCAGCGGGACGACGCCGAGTTCGAGGATCTCCCGCCCGGTCTCGTAGACGTACATCTGCACGAAGCCCCACAGGGTCTGCAGGGTCATGTAGAGCTGCACGCCCTGGGCCGCGGCGCGCTCGAGCGCCGGGTAGACCGTGCGATTCACGTGGCCCAGCCCCGTGCCCGCGATGATGATTCCGCGGTAACCCTTCTCGACCAGGGCGTCGATGATGTCCGCCTGCATATTCGGGTAGTAGTAGAGGATCGTCACGCGCTCATCGAAGCAGGCCTGGATCGTCACCTCCCGATCCTCGCGCCGGGGCTTGAAGTCCTCCTTGAGCGGCGTGAGCTTCCCCTGCTCGACCATGGCGAGGGGGATGTCGCCGAGGGTGCGAAAGGTGCTGCGGTAGGAGCTGTGCATCTTGCGGACACGCGTCCCGCGGTGCAGCAAGTTGTAGCGGTCAGAGGTCGGCCCGAACATGCAGACCATGACCTCGGCGATCGGGCCGTGGGCTGCGGTCCACGCGGCGTTGATCAGGTTCTGCGCGGCATCCGAGGAGGGGCGGTCCGAGGAGCGCTGGCTGCCGACCATGACGATCGGCACCGGGGAATCCTGCACCATGAAGCTCAGCACGGCGGCGGTGTGGTGCATCGTGTCCGTGCCGTGTCCGACGACAACACCGTCGTAGCCGTCCCTGATGGCCTTGCCAATCTCCTCCGCGAGGATCAGGTACTGCTCGGGACCCATGTTCTCGGAGAAGACACCGAAGAGTTTCTCGGTCTCGAGATTGCAGACCTCCGCCAGCTCCGGCACCGAGCCGTACAGCTCTCCCGGAGAGAAGGCGGGAATCACCGCGCCCGTGCGGTAGTCGAGACGCGAGGCGATCGTGCCGCCGGTCCCGAAGAGCTTGACCCTGGGCTTGCCCGGGTCCTTGGGGAATTCCTTTTCGGGAATCTTGTAGCTCGCCTTGCGGTAGCCGAACTTGCTGAGTTCTTCGATCGTGTCGTGACGCAGGCCGATGTTGTAACCGGAGGAGAGCTTCAGCACGAGGTGCAAGGGGTCTGCGGTCTCCGAGCGGGGAAGGACGAGGCCTTCGAACTCACCCTGCGTCGTGCGGGCAACCACCTCGGACCAGACCGTGATGCCGAAGGCCTTCATCATCGAGATCAGCGGCTCGCGATAGCCCTTGAAGTCCTCGCTCGTCGTCATGTTCATATCGCCAGCCCCAGTTTGAAGATCAGCTTGCTCCGCACATCGCAAGGATCGATGCGGCCGGACAGCGCGGGCATCACCTGTCCCATCCCCCAGCGCAGCACGGCCTGCGCCTCCCGCGTATGGACGCCGACGAGGTTTTCGGCGGCGAGTTGCAGGAGGGACTCGAGTTCTTTCTCGACCGGCTCACTCTTCAAGCGTCCCGCGAGGTACTCGGTGCTCTCCGCCTCCGTGTGGCGCAGGGCGAAGTCAATTGCGGGCTCCAGGCCATCCGGGTGGAGTTCGCCCCTTGCCATGGCCTGCACGATGGGCGTGAGCACACGGGGTGCGGGCAGCGAGCGCGTTCCTGCCTGACGCCAGAAGTAAGGAAGGCGCTTCTCGAGCGCGGCGGCCACCCGCTGCAGGCCCGCAACTCCCAGGGCTTCCCGATCCTCCGCGACGATCTCATCGAAGAGCGTTGCCCAGGGAGAGGCGGCGAGCCGTCTCGTGGCCACAACATCCAGGCCCAGGGCCTGCAGGCGATCTTCCCGCGCCCATGGTGTCTCGGGGAGCCGGGAGTCGATTTCGGCAATCCATTGGTCTTCGATGGGAAGCGGGGGCGTGTCGGTGTCCGGATACATCCGGTCCGGCCCGGGCAGGATGCGCTCGAAGCCGGTCGTCCCGTCCGGATAGGACTGGCGTGTCTCCGCCGGGATGCCGATGAGAGACTCGGCGGCGCGCGCCAGCACCTCGCGGGCGGCGGTGCCCGCATCCACCTCGCTGCCCCAGAGCACGACGATCGCGTCGGAGCTGTCCGTTCGCAGGGCCGCGCGCAGCTGCCGCCACACGCTGGCGGCGAGGCCATAGTCCTCGACGTCGGAATGGATCATGAACGGCCGCGACTCGAGGCAGGCGATGACCCGCACCCGGCCGCGGATCTCCCGGGCGAAGGTGATGCCGGGTTGAGTGCGGTGGGCGAGGATGTGCCGGAAGCCGGGGAGGCGTACGGCGCAGACCATCTGCTTCTGTTCGAGGGCCTCGCGCACCGGCGGGTAGTTCGAGCGGCGGAGGATCCGGCGCGCGTCGATCACCAGCGGTGTCTGCACCCAGGGCGGCGTCCTGTGCCGGCCGGCATCCGGGATCTCGAAGAGCTCGGGCGTGACACCCCGGCGCTCCAGCTCGGCCTTGATGCGCAGCAGATTCAACTGGCGATAAGCTTCGATGTGCACGAGTTGGGGCAGACGGCGGTGGTTGCCCACCCCCTTGATCTCAACCCGCCGTCCCCCCGCGATCGAGACGTTGACGTCCTGACGCGCCGCGCCGGCTCCGCGCCGTACTTTCCCGGTCGCCCGCACGGCCTGTGCGAGCAGCCGGCCTCCGGCCTGCACGTCGAGGGGGGTCAGGAGATCCGGCTCCGTCACCGTCTCGATGAGGGGAATCCCGAGGCGGTCCGGCTGGTAGGTGATCCGGTGGCCGATATCCGAGACCTCGCGGCAGGAGTCCTCCTCGAGAGAGACCTGCCGGACGCGGAGGGTCTGGTCCGCGCCGAGTTCGCTGGTGCGGAAGGGCAGCTCACCCTTGACCGCCACCATCGCCGTGCGCTGGAACCCGGTCGGGATGGACCCGTCGAGGTACTGCTTGCGCATGACATGCAGTTCCGAGACGAGCTTTACATTCATCAGGCGGCAGGCTTCGATGGCGATCTTGACGGCCTCGAGATCGATCAGAAAAGGCGGCGTGTCGTCGATTTCATAGGTGCAAACCGTGTTGCGGTCGAGCCGGTAGACGATCTCCTTGTGGGTCTTGAACTCCATCAATGCCGTGCCGTCGTACTCCCCCAGTTCGCTGAGAGTCGGACGCATGTGGCGCAGCACTTCTGCGTCGACGCGGGAGGCCTTCTGACCAGCCGGGCAACGGCAGAAGAGCTTGCTCGTGGTCAGGAGCTGCTGATGGACCTCGAGTCCCGACATGAAGCCCAGAACGTCGTAATCGTCCGGGGTCAGTTCCCCGAAATCCCGGTCCGGGAAATCGAGCGGCGTGTCGAGACGCGGGTTGTGATCTGCGGGCGCCCTGGGCGCGGCCAGCGGCTGATTCTCATGGTTGTTCACGGTGCGGCTTCTCTAGGGGGGATTCAGGGGAAAACAGTGCGCAAATATAGCAGATATGGCAGTTTTCGCCGTCCCGAGCGCCTTTGGTTGATCGATCGTGTGGCGAAAGCGACACAATACGGTCGCTGCCGGGTGGCAGGTCCCGCGCCGGGGGGTGAATACGCGATCTGTGGGTCCTTAGCTTAGGGGCAGGATGTTGCCGCGCTTCACCCGGCTCCCAGCGTGGACTCGCGCGCGGGATCTGCGGCCCGTCAGGGGCAGGGAGTTGCCGCGCTTCGCCCGGCTCCCAGCGAGGACTCGCCCGCGTGATTCGCGGTCCGTCAGGGGCAGGGTGTTGCCGCGCTTCGCCCGGTTCCCAGCGAGGACTCGCCCGCGCAGTTCGAGGCGCTGACCGCGTGGAAGAACGACGAGCCTGCGGCGGGCAGGGCCCCATCGTCCTCGAGGGTCGTGCCGCTGATCCCGGAGGCGAAACAGGCCAGGTCGGAGAGCTCCGGCTGCAGGCCGCGGTAAACGTTGTAGCTGTCCGCATCCGCGACCGCGTTCCAGTTCAGCTCCGCGACCTCCGCGCTGGTCTTCGTAAGCAGCAGCCCGGTTGCTTCCAGCGGGATCACCGCCGTGCATCCGCTGCAGTCGAGAATCGCGATGTCATCCACGGCGGCCTCGACGATCGATCCCTCGCCCGCGTCGTCGGCGATGAAGCGCAGCCGCATGTCCGCGCTGGGTGTGACGAAGTCCTCGACCCGCAGCGTGTGGTAGATCCAGCCACCGACGGTATCGGGGCCGGTAGGGCCGACGCTCTCCACGTTCGTCCAGTGCGCGCCGCCATCGCTCGAGATGTCGACGAGGAAGATGTCCGTACCCGGCGTGGATCCCTTGTCGTTCGAGTACCAGCGCCAGTAGGCAAAGGTGGGTTCGCTGAGGCCCGAGGCATCGAGGGGCGGAGAGATCAGGGTCGTTGTGCCCCCATCGACGTCGTTGTCCCCGATGCTGCCTCCCACGGTGCCTTGCCCGGTGACGAAACACATCGTGCCCGAAGGCGTGTGATCGGTTTCAGGCTGGGCTTGGGTGCCGATCGGATCGACACGCTCCCAGACGCCGGTCGTGGCGGTATCGGAGGGGTCGCCAACGGTCCAGCCTTCATCCGTCTCGAGATCCAGGGTGATCTCGCACTCGTCGGGTCTGCCGTCCGCGTCGCAGTCGCCGGAGTCACCGCTCGACAGATCGCATTCGTCCGGCACGCGGTTGAGGTTGCAGTCCTCGCTCGTGCCGTCGTCGAGGTCGCAGCCATCGGCGATGCCGTTCCCGTTGCAGTCCGGCTCGCATTCGTCGGGCACGCCGTTCAGGTTGCAGTCCATGCTGCCCCCGCCCGCCGCCACGTCCTCGGAGTCGTGCAGGCCGTTGGCATTGCAGTCCCCGACCCGCAGGAAGTAGACGTCCTGTTCGCCGTTGAAGGTCGCGGAGTAGATGACCGCGGCCCCATCGAGGTTGGAACGTATCTGGTAGTAGTCGCCGATCTTGTCCTGCTGCGGATGCCCGATCGTCGAGTTGAACGACGGCGAGACGGGAAGCCCCGAAGACCAGCTGCTCCCCTGGTCCGTCGAATAGGCGTAGTAGAGCTCCGAGATCACCCCGGAAGCGTCGCCGCGCGTATCGTTCCACACGACGTCAAGCCGGCCATCCGGAGCGACGGACAGCGATCCGAACCACTGCCAGGCCGAGCCCTCTGGATCGTCGTTGACCCGTATCGGCGCGGACCAGGTCTGACCCCCGTCCGTGCTGCGGATCAGGTGGACGTCGAGCGGATCGGCGCCCGCGGGATCGACGGAGCCGAGCACGTAGACGTTGCCCTGGCTGGGCCCCGCAGAGCGGTCGACGTCGACCCACACCTGCCCGAGGAGGCCCCCGGGATTCGGCGAGCCGTTGGTGCTCGTGTCGCCGCCGAGGTCGATCGACTGCGCCAGCTCGAAGTCCGGTGTTGCCGCCGCGTCCTTCAGACTGTCCGAACGCAGGAAAACATGGCCGCTCCCGCTGAGCGCCGCGCCGACGAAATAGACCTCGCCCGCCGGGCCCACTGCGATCGTGCCCCACTTCGGTTTCTGGGGTGTCGCAAAGGGTCCCTGGTAGGTCTGTCCCCCGTCGATCGAGCGCCCGTAGTCGGTGCCTGCGGCGCAGCAGGTGAACTGGGAGTTCCAGACCGGGTAGACATGACCGTCACCGACGCCTCCGCTCGCGTCGACCGCGAGCCAGTTCTTGTCACCTCCCTGGGCTGAGATCGGTCCATCCCAGGTCACGCCCTTGTCCGAGGAGATGAACATCTCGGCGCTCGACGTCGTCGAGAGCGAGTAGTAGTAGAAGACTCCTGCGATGTCCGCATCGAGCACCGGATCGCTGCGGAACTGCCCCGGCTCCAACACGCCGGGGAAGGTCCAGCTGACCCCCCCATCGTGGCTATAGGCGTAGCCCGCTTGCCGGAAGTTGTCGCTGATCGTGTCGAACTGACGCCAGCCCACCACGATGTTGTCTGGATCGCTCGGATCGATCGCCATCGACGGCTCATTGGCGGCATCGCCGATGATATTCTCGCCGGCCGCGTTGATGTTGACCTGCACGCTCTCGAAGTTGCCCCGCGTGACGTTTTCCACGGCCTCGCTTTCTCGCTGGTCGCGAGCCGGCGGCGCGGTCTTCGGCGGCGGGACCGGCGTTTCGAGATGCGCCGGCCCCTCCCTCGCAGGCTTCTCGTCGCTGCCCAAGATTGGCGCCGCCGCGAGAGCGGTCAGGGCGAGGAAGACACAGGCCGTGAGACGGAGCGTCCTGCGGAGCGGCGGGAGCGTGGGCATTGAGTTTCTCCTCTGGGGGGATGCGGCAGGGGAGAGGTACGGTGTCGGGTGGCACCATGCAACGGGAGATGGTGCTGGGCGGTTGGTGCTGGGTGGTGGATGGTGGTTTTCCGGGATCACCCTCAGGCCTTCCACCTCACCATCTTCGGGGGTACTCTCGCGTCCTGATCCCACGCGATCACCGCAGAGGCCGCTCCAGGAAAACTAAAAACGACCGACCGTCAATTCGCTTGCCGGGACGTGGGACGAAGCCGGCCGCCGCGCCCCACGCGTGGTACTCAGCCTCGGTATATGTCCGCCCGCCCCGGGTCATTGCGAGCATGTTGACCGCAAAAATCGCGGCCCAGCGAGGGGAGATGCGGGAGGGGTCGATCACGTTCTCATGGATGACGACCCGGCCACCGGGGGCGATCTTCTCGAAGAGTCTCGTGAGCAGCGCCTGGTTGGCCTCGGGCGACTCGCCGTGGAGCACTTGGGAGATGAAGGCGAGGTCAAGTGGCGGAAGGTCCGCGGGGGCCTGGCCCTGGTAGAGATCCCAGGCTACGAAGTGCCCTCGCGCGCCGAGGGCGGTGTCCTGGTGGAGTTCGCGGGCGACCTCCAGGGTCAGGGGGAGATCGCAGAGGTACGCTTCGATCTCGGGTGCCTGGCGCAGGAACTCCGCGAGGTAATGCCCTGGCCCGCCACCGAGGTCGGCGAGGGTCTTCACGCCGTCCAGGTCAATCTCGGCGATGATCTGCGGCGCGCGGCCACCGCTGGCGGAGACCATGGCCTGGATGAAGTCGGTGTTGGCCGTGCGGTCTGTCCCGGGAGAGAAGTGTGAGGCACCCTCTTGGGGTTCCTCACCGCGGATGATCTCCTCGAGGAAGGCCCAGCGCCGAAAGAGACGATTGCGGTGGCGCAGCATCGAGGCGAAGTGGTCCCCGGTGTCCGAGACGAGGTGTTCCTCGTACTCCGGCCGGTTCCGATAGACCCCGTCCTGCTTGTCGAGGATCTCCGCGGCGACCAGGGCGTCGAGGAGAATCTCCGTGCCGCGTTGCGTGCCGCCGATCCGCCGCGCAACCGCGCTTGCACGGGCGCCCTCTCCGGCGAGGAGATCGAAGATGCGGAGTTCGGCGGCGCTGAGCAGGATCTTCGCTTCCACGTAGCCTGTCGCCATCTGCTGCAACGTGTCTCTTGGAGTGGTCATTGCGATGCCTTAGCCTCTGCGGCTTCCTCGAGGAAGAGCTGGGTGAAGTAGAATCCGCCGTTCCCGGCCTCGGCGACGCCGACTCCGGTGAACCCGTAGGCGGGATCGAGGATGTGCTCCCGGTGACGCGGCGAGTTCATCCAGCCCGTGATGGCGGTGCCGACGGGATCCGCGTTGGCGAGGTTGAATGAGATGTTCTCCCCGACGCGGTAGAACTCTCGCGTTTCCCGTCGTACCCGGTCGCCGGGGCCGTCCCCCTCAGGGGAGACGTGGGCGAAGAAGTCGTGCGCGGCCATGGATCGGCTGTGGGACAGGGCGGCGGCATGCAGCTGCGGGTCAGGCTTCAGCGGCCACAGTTCATGCTCGCGCCGGATTTCATTGATGCGGAAGAGGATCTCGTGGGACCAGGTCTCGAGATCCTCCGGAACCCGTTGGGGTTCCATCAGCAGGCCGACGAAGATGATCCATCCGTCACGAGTTCGGGTTGTGGCGAGGCCGATCCGGGTCAGGGCCGGGTCCAGCACCTTTGCCCAGGCCGTTTCGGAGGCCTTCCAGCGCTGCAGGATCTCCCGCGCCGCATTCCGTGAGCCGAAGCACTGGTCCACTCGTTCCGTCACGCGCACGAAGTGACGCAGGCCTTGCGCCCGGACGAGGCTGGAGGCGGAGCGATCGCGTTTGAGTCTCTCGTTCGGGGGAGAGCTTGCAATGGTCTGGGCGCGTTGCTTCGCGGCGCGATCCAGCGGCGCACTCCGAGCGAATTCGGCGTGGGCCGCATGGCGTCGTGCGGCCTGGACCTGGCCGAGCAGCTGCTCTTCGAGCGAGTTGGTTGCGGGACTCGGCTCCTGTGCGAGGAGCGGCGCTGAGAGCATCAGCGCGCAGAACGTGAGCAGCAGGCTTCGCCGCGTCCTCATCCCGCAAAGCGTGAGCAGCGTGGTTTGCCACTTCCTCATCCCGCCAAGTGCTGGCAGCAGGGTCTGCCGCGTCATCAGCGAGCCTGCCGAGCCATCAGCGAGTCTGCCGCGCATCAGCATGTCTGCCGCGTCATCAGCGAGCCTGCCGCAGCTCATCCCAGGCGACTCCCAGGCACCAGGAGAGCGAGAATCGCTCCCCCACGGAAGTGAAGTCCTCGAAGCCCTTCAGTTGCTCGAGGGACCGGCACTCATCGCGGGACAGCCCGCCGCGGATCGACCGGTCCGCGTGCTCGAGCAGGGCCGCGAAGTAGTCCCGATGGAGCGCGATGTCGGGGAGCTTTCCCGTACGTCCGGCGGACGGCGCGCCGTGACCGAAGATGAAGAGCGTGTCCTTGTCAAAGCGCTCGTGGATCTTCTCGAGGGTGCTCAACCACCCTCGCGCCGAGCCGCCGCTGGGAGCATCGATCAGCGGGTGCCAGCGGTTGAAGACCAGGTCGCCGACGTGGACGACATTCGCCTCGGGGAAGTGCACGATCGCGTCGCCGCTCGTGTGGGCGC
>JANTFM010000160.1 GCA_024763475.1 Acidobacteriota bacterium
CGTGATGGGGCTCGGGCGGGAGGAAGTGGACTCCCTGGGTCCGGTCGCGTTGTGGAGACGCCTTGCCGGGAGCGATCTGCAGGTTGTTGCGGCCAATCTGCGAGTTCACGAGACCGGCAAAGCTCTCTTTGCGGATTCGGTCGTGCTGGAGACCCGGGCCGGGCGCATCGCGGTGATTGGCGTCCTGCCCCACTTCCCTGAGGATGTCTGGGGCTCGCCGGAACACGGGACGATCCTGACCGTGGATCCGCTGCCTGCGGTGGCCCGCGCCGTGGCTGCTGTTCGTGACGAGGTGGATCTGGTTGTGCTCCTGTCGACCTTGACCCAGCGGGATCTCCAGCGGGTCATTCGCAGCGTTGGGGACATCGACTTCGTTGCCGCAACCGAAGGAACGCTCTTTAGCACCCGACTTCGGGAAGACGAAGTGGTCCCGATCTACTGGCTGGGAGTCTGGGGACAGGTGCTCGGGCAGGTCGGCCTCGCGCCGGGCGGCCGCATCACCAGCTCCCAGGGTGGACTCGTCTCGCTGGACTTCCCTGTCGAGCCCCTGACCGGCAAACTCGCCGCCGGTGGGAAGGTCGAGTCCCCGTGAGAGCCTGGCGTGTCGAGCTCTGCTGTCTCGGCCTGCTTGTGATTGTCGGCGCCATCGCCTGGGGTTTCATCCTGGATCTCCCGCTGACCAGTCCGGACACCTGGCCGATCATGGTCCAGGGCTCACGCTTTCTCGAGGCACCAGGTACCGTGTTGGGAGAGAAGTACCTCGCAGGCCTCTGGCAGGGGGCGAGCTTCTATCGGCCGGTGTTCACGGCCCTGACCGGGATGGAATGGGGACTCTTCGGGGAGCATCCCCTGCCCTGGCACCTGGTGCGTCTCCTGGTCCTGCTCGCGTGTGCATGGGTTGCGGGAGATCTCGCCGGGAAAGCGTCTCCTGCTCCGCTCGCCTCCTGGCTCTTTGCCGCCTTCTTCGTTTTGCTGCATCCGATCCAGGTCGAGACAGTTCCCGCGGTCGAGCGCATGGGAGATACTCTTCTCTCGTTGGCGACCCTCGGTACCCTGCTTCTCCTGCTACATGCGCGCGAGAGTCGGCTTGGCTGGCGCCTCTATTTCGGTGTTGGTGTCGCGCTTCTCGCCCCTGGAATTAAAGACTCCGGATTGCTGGTTCCCCTGCTCGCCGTGCTGATGCTCGAGCCCTGGCGGAGGAAAGAGCCCGGAGCCCAGCGCGCCCTGCGCGCCTCGCTCGTCCTCGCGTTGGGACTCGCCGCTCATGTGGCGCTTCGCCTTGCCGTGCTGGGACACATGGGGCACTACGACCGCGTCT
Source organism: Acidobacteriota bacterium (assembly GCA_024763475.1). Taxonomy (GTDB): domain Bacteria; phylum Acidobacteriota; class Polarisedimenticolia; order J045; family J045; genus JANTFM01. Next base: position 1,319 of record JANTFM010000160.1, read on the forward strand.
TCCGCTCTCGCACGCCTCTGGAGGCTTTTGCCGAACTGCTTCGCGGATTGTGGGTCCCGCAGGTGGCGCCCTGGGCGGGAGGCCTCGCCTTGATCTTCCTCGGGATGACCCTCTTGCTACTACCACGCCTCCTCCGGGAAGGCCGGCTGGAGCTCTCTCCCGCGTTTCGGCGCGTTCTCATCTGCAGCGTGGCTTGGGCGGGGATCTCCAGCGTGGCCATGATCCAGTCCCCCAGATTCTACGCGCGCTATGCAGAAGGGATTCTCCCACCAGTGGCTCTAGTTCTCGCGCTTCTCTTCGCTTGCTGCGTGTCGAGTGCGCGAGCCGCCAGGGGATCCCAGCGCGTCCGAGCGGCGTGCGCCGCGACGGCAGTTGTCCTTGCGGCGTGTTGCGTGGTCCTTCCGGGAAGCCCACTTGTCTGGTCCTATCCCCAGTGGAAGGAAGCCGGGGAAAGGGCGGATGAGCTCATTCAACTCACGCGAAGACTCGCGGCGGAATCTCTTGCTTCGCAGGAGCCGTCGAGCGGTCACGAGGAGGCTTATGCGATTCGGGTTGCCGCACGGGGCCCCGGTCGAGAGTCGGTGAAGGTTCTCGTGGAACCCTTCCCCTGGTTGCCTGCTCCCGCCGCAGGCCCCGGCCTGGTCGCCGACGTCGAGACCGCGATGGTGCTCATGCCCTATTCCCTGCGGGCGGCCCTGCTGCTCGATGGCTGGCAGGAGGTCCAAGTCGCGGCAGGAGGACACGCCACTCCTTTCCGTGCGAAACCGTAGCCCGCGTGCTTCGAACGATGCGTGACTCTTCGAAGTGCGCTTGTAGAGCTGCGGAAGCCTCAGTCCTTCACCTTTCCGTTCAGCGCGAAGGCAGCAGTCGATCGAGACAGTCGAGTGCGCCGCGTTCCGGGCAACGGATGGCGGAGTTCCGATCGCCGAAGGTGTCGAGACCGCCTGCCAGGGCTCCCGCGCAAGGGTCTTCGCCCATTTCCTCGGAAGACGTCTCTCCCCCTCCGATATATCCGACGGAACGGAGCCGCTTTTGCGCCTCTTCCCGGATCTCTGGAGGGAGCATCGCACGGGGATAGCGGCGCGTTTCGATTTCGCGGAGCTGGCGCAGCAACTCCTGGCGCAGCCGGAGGAGCTCCTGGGGCTGCAGACCTGCCAGGTTCTTCCTTTCGAGCGGGTCAGAGGACAGTTCAAAGAGTTCTTCATCGCATGAGTTCTGGTCGAGGACGTACTTGAATCGCGAATCGATCAGGGCGGTGAAACAGCCTCGCCGCCGCGTTTCCGCGAGGGGCGGGGCCGGCCTGCCCAGCTCAGACGGCTCTGCCATCGGGACCTTGCTCCTGCTCACGTCGGACGGCTCGGCGAGCGGGAGAGCGGGGGCGAAGGCACTCTCCTCCGGGAGTCCGGCGAGCCTGAGGAGTGTGTTGGCCAAGCTCGCGAGAGATTGAGGGGATTCCTGCGTTCCCGGCTCCAATTTGCCGGGATAGCGGATCATCAGGGGGACATGAAGCAGCGTCTCGTCGACCCGGTTTGTGTGCCCGAGCCAGCCGTGTTCGAGGAATGCTTCGCCGTGATCGGCAAAGAGAGCCACGATGGTGTCCTCCGCGAGTCCGCGCTCCTCGAGCTCGCCGAGCAGCTCACCGAGTTGGTGGTCGGTGAAGGCGATCTCCCCGTCGTACTGGCCGGCCAGGTACTCCCCTTCCCCTGTCGTGACCGGGTTCTTGTACCACTTAAGACACTGGACCTCGGCGCTGGCGGGCGCGTCGCCGCGCAGGTAGCGCAAATCATAGGGAGCGGGCGGAAGGTAGTTGTAGTGCGGGTCCCAGAGATGCACCCAGATCAACCAGGGGCCGTCATCGTTCCAGGCATCTATCCGGTGCAGGACCTTCCCGAGGAGAGAGGGGGTGGAAACGCGTCGATGACCGTACTCTTCGTAGTCGTATTCCTCGAAGCCGCGGCCGAAGCCGAACTCGGGACGCAGCGTGACGGCGGGAACATACGCTGCGGTCCGGTAACCGGCCCTGCGAAAGCTTTCGGCAAGAGTCGGGATCTCGCGGCTGAGCGCACGGTCATGGTCGTCCACGCGGTGCGCGGCGGCGGGCAATCCCGTCATCACGGACATCATCGACGGCGTGGTCCAGGGGGCGGAACTCCATGCGTGCCGGTAGACGAGGGACTCGGAGGCGAGGGCTTCCAGATGGGGGGCCAGGCTCTCTCCATCGTCACCGTAGCGCAGACGATCCGCCCGCAGGGAGTCGATCGAGACGATCAGGAGCCTTGGCCGAGAGTCTGCGCAGCCCAGGAGACTGGCGCTCAGCAGAAGGAGCAGGAGGAGTGCGAGGCGCTTCATCGGGGGTCTCGCTTTCTCTCGAAGAAGTTGAAGGTGAAGCCGGGCATCCTCTCCGAGCGGAGCCGATAGGATGTGGCAAAGCGTGGGTCGGCCCAGATCTCCCTTTCACTGAGGGACATGCCCAGGTGGCCGATCTCTTCCCGGGACAAGGGTGCCGCCGAGAAACGGGCGAACTGAAAGAGGATGAGCGCGGGCTTGCGATCGAGGACATAGGCTCCGTCGCCCTTCTCGTGTCCGGGCAGTCCGCCTCCCAAAGGGAGTTCCCGCGTGCCGATCGTGCGATCGCAGAGTCCGAACATATCGATCGTGGGGAGTCCGGATTCATAGGGCAGGACCCCCGCGTTCCCGGCGGCGAGCCAGCTGCCTTGCGGAAGATTGTCCCGCAGCCAGCGCCCCGCGCTGAGGTGGATCGGGAGCTGCTGTCGTCTCCACTCTGCGAAATCGCGCGCAGGGCTTCCCAGCCACCACAGGCCCGCAGAACAGACGAGGGCCAGGGCGACGAGCTGAAGAGCGTGCAGGCGCCGCCAAGAGCGGGCCAGCGCGCACAGGCCCGACGCGGCGAGTCCCAGGGCGAAGAGCGTGGGCAGAGCGAAGAAGCGATAGGTCGGCTTGTAGTCACCACCGACATAGCTGACGTAGGCGGTGAACACGAGCGGGACCGCGAGCAACAGCCAGCGGCCGTCTCCCCGGTCCCCGGCGCGGAAGCCTCGATACGCGCCCCAGGCAGCGAGGAGAAGCAGAGGCAGCACGATCAAGCTCCAATGGAGGCTGTACGCGGCTCCGCGTGCCAGCATCGACAGGCCTCCGCCGACCTTCGCGTGAAAGGTGTTCGGTACGAGATCGTGATAGTACGCGATGCGAAACGCGAAGAGCGCACTCACCGGCGCGACGAACACAGCCGTTCGAAGCAACAGGGCTTTGTCCAGGCATCCTCGATGGAACTCGGCCATGGCCGCCATTCCGGCCAGCAGGACGCCCTCGGGACGTGTCAAGGCCGCGCCAGCCAACAGGAGGCTGGGAAAGGGGGAGAAGGCTCCTCTTCGCCGTTCTCTGAGATAAAGCGCGATGCCTCCCGTCGCGAGCGCGGCGAAGAGCATCGTCTCGAGCCCCATCGCGGACTCTGTCGCGAGTGTCGATAGGCTCGCGCCCATCACGACCGCCAGGCCTGGAGCCAGGGGGGCCTCGGGTGACAGTTCCCGTGCGGTCGCCGCTGCGGCCAGCAGCGCGAGAAGCCCGGATAGGATGCCCGCCCAGCGAAGGAAGGCCAGGGGGTCGACTCCGAGAAGGAAGGGCAGTGCGGACAATACGGTCCAGGCAAAGTTCGTGAAGCCCTCCACATGCTCCCCGGGGTTGTAGACCAGCCCCTCACCGGAAGCGAGGTTCTGGGCGTAGCGCAGGCTGATGAAGGCGTCATCCTGGATGCAGACGCCGAGGGAGGTACTGTGCCAGACGAAGAGGGCGAGGCCCGCCAGGATCAGCGCCAGGCTCCAGGTGGCCTCCCGCTTCACCGGGAACGGCTCTCCCCCGCCGTGCGCGGCGAGAAGGCTGCCGCACGCTTTGCCAGCGCGCTATCGGCTCCTCTCGAACGGAAGAGAGGATCGCCTCGAACCACGGCCTTGAGTCCCGGTCCCGCCTTGCGCTCTGCCGCATCCAGCGCCGCGATCGCGGCGTCTTCACGGCCCAGGTGGGCCTCGAAGCGAGCCTCCTCGAGGCAGGGTAACGGACTGTCCGGGTCGATCTGCTTCCAGCGGGTGAGGAGTTCGCGGGCCTTGTCCGCCTGTCCGGAGAGAGCCTCGAGGCGCACGGAGGCTACCTGCAGTTCAACGTTGTGCGGATCCTTTTCGAGGCCGCGTTGCAGTTCGATGCGGCTGGCTTCCGGGATCTCCTGCTCGAGCAACAGTCGCGCACCCGCCAGTGCTCGCTTGGCGGGGTCGTCCGTGGGGGGCAGGCTCTTGAGGAAGGCGTCCGCCGCCCGGCCCTTGTCTCCCATCGAGCGGAGGATCTCCCCGGCCCTGAAGTGGGGATAGCGGTAGCTGTCATCGAGGCTCAAGGCTTCGGCATAGGCTGCAAGGGCCGCGTCGTGATCGTCGAGTGCGGCGCAGGCATCGCCGGTCTTCGCCAGCAGGTTGGCGTTGCGTGCCCGAGGGATGCTGGCGGCCTTCTCGAAGGCCACGCGAGCACGGTAGGCATTGCCCTGCCGCAGGTGGAGGTCGCCGGCCCACTCACTCAGTTCCGGTGCATCGCGATCGTTGCCGGCTTCGTCTTCGATGATCTCGAGCGCGTCCTCCAGGGCCCCGAGTTCGACATAGAGGGTTGCCAAGCGGAGTCTCTGGCCAGGTGTCAGGTCTGGGAGCTGCAGGCTTTCGAGCAGGGCGAGAGCTTCGCTTCTCTTCTCCACGCCAAGGAGCGCTCGTGCGAGGTCGAGGCTCTCGTCCGTACCTCTCGGGGCCCAGGAGAGCAACTCGGTGACGAGCGTTTCCTTCATGGTCGAGGCGGCGGGATCGTCTTTCAGTTCCTCTCGCCCCAGGCTGGCCAACGCTTCGATCCGGGGAGCGAGGCCTGTCGGGGCCAACGCCGCCGCCTCGAGGAAGTGCGTGGCCGCGTCGAGGTGAGATCCCGCCTTGCCGTCTGAATAGGCCTGATGCATCAGTCGGAGCACACGGCTCAGCGCCTCGTCTTCACCCGGCCTCTCGTCTCCGATCTTCCGAGCCAGCTGCGGCCAGCCGAAGAGTCTCTCGGGCAGCGAGGTGGTCTGCATGTCGGCCGCTTGAGTTGAGGTGGTGGCCGAGTCTGCGAGGCCCAGGAGGGAGAGCAGTTGCGGCCGGAGCTGGGTGAGCTTCGAGATCTCCTCCACCCGGCCGGCCGGGGATTCGATCAGGACGGGGGTGCGCAGGGTCGCTTCGGCCAAGGTGAGGCCGTGACCGACTTCTCCTCCCTCCCCGAGGCCCTCTCCGTGGAGGGAGACGACCGCGAGGACGGTCGAGGAGTCCATCCCATAGCTCCGGAGCGCGTTGCGCAGGAAAGCTACCGCGGAGTCGATCTCCTGAAGGGCTTCGGAATAGGCTTGCTTCGGTCGATCCTCGAGGATCGCCGGCTGAAGGTCCGCCAGATGGACCCAGAGGAAGAGCGGCCCCTTGTCCGCGTTCTCCCGAAGGATGACGCTCGCACGATCGGCGACGGCACTCGCGCCATAAAAGCCCCGGGCGGCCGGGCGAACGCGAGACTTCTCGTCGGCGAGGAGCGGCTGATCGAAGGGATTACTCGGGGAGACAAAGCTGTCGAGGCCCCGGAGCAGTCCGCTCATCACGCTGACCCTGCCCTGTCCCAGAACCGCCAGGTTCCGGTAACCTTCGCCCCGCAGGATCGCGGCGAGCGTCGTGACCCCGGGTGAGAGGCGGAGGGAGTCATCGAACACACCGTAGGCCTCTCCCGGTGCCTTCGAGGAGAAGAGCCCCGCGAGTGAAGGAAGAGTTACCGGGCAGAGAGTCTCGGTCTCGAGTGCCTGGCCCTGCTCGGTCATCTCCTCCAGCGTGGCGGTCTGTGGACCGATCGCGTCAGCACGCAGGCCTGGAATCGTGACCAGGACCAGGTTCTTCCGGGCAGGACGGCACGCGCTGCTGGTGACCAGGAGCAGGCCCAGAGCGAGGGCTGCGGTGGCGAAGAGTGGCAGAAACAGCAGATGGCGGCGTGTCATGAGGTCCTCCACGGTCAACGGGCGCTCAGGCGGCTATTCTATGGCGTGTCTGGATCGGGGCCACTGCTGCACGGTCCCGGCGAAGGAAGCCCGGACGCTTCTCCCGCTGTGGCGATCGCGAGCTCTTTCCGGGAGACCAAAAAGAAAAGCCGCCCGGAGGCGGCCTTTCTCCTAGTACTCGAGCAGGAACTAGCGGCGACGGATCGGCGCGGGGCGGGTGCCACGCGGGCGGACCGAAGTCGGCAGCTCGAGAGCGGCCGGGCCGAAGTTCTGCACGTTGTCGTCGATGTCCAAGGCTTCGATCTTGTAGAAGACGCCAGAGGCATGGACGCGACCGCGCGGGGCGGTGATGGTGTCGATGAAGCTGTAGGCGGAAGGCTCACCGTTGGCGGCGACGAGGTCGCTGACGCGGGTGTAGGGGCCGTTCTCGCTCGTCGCACGGGTCACGTAGAAACCACGCACGCCGTCCTCGAGAGAGGTCTTCCAGCTTACTTCGACGTTGTTGCGGCCGGCGTGACGCACGACGAGGTCATAGACCTCGGCGGCGAGCGCCGTATCGAGGCTCACGCACTGACCGTTGGCGGAGAAGTAACGGGTCTCGGCCTGGCCTTCGGCCGGGGTCGGGTAGACGAGCTTGAGAGCGAAGACGATGCCCTTGGCCTCGCCCTTGCCGAAGCTGTCGCCACCGAGGTCGGTGGCGGTATCGACGGTCGCGGTGCTTGCGGAATAGTTGCCGAGGAAAGTGAACTGTCCCTCGTTCGGCATGTCGCACGCGGAATCGCTGAGATCGTCGATGTAGTAGTAGAGATCGTAGGTCGCTGCTTCGCCGCAGCCAACGCCCGAGACATCGTCCCAATCGAGATCGATGATGGTGTTGTTGACGCTGGCAACAGTCGGGACCGGGACTGCGCTGAGGCCACCATGGCGGAGGAGCGTGCCCTGGGGGGTGTTTGCGCGGTCTGCGGCGACGCCTGCGTAGGAGTTACCGAGGCAGTCCGCGGCGGTCTTGGTTCCCGAGCAGTCATCGTTGAACCACTGGTGGGTCTGACCCTCGAGGACGGTCTTGCAAGTCCATGCGTAGTAGCCGGTGTGATCGCCGGTACCAGTGCCCGCCTCGGTGTCCCAGATCGCGTGGAACATGCTGCTGGGGCCGGAGCCGGGATAGTTCACGCGGCTGTCGGTGTGTCCGCGATAACCGTTCTTCGCGTCCTTGTGGGCCTGGAGGCAGTACTCACCTTCGAGGGTGCCGGCGGTGCCGGCGCAGTTTCCGCGACCGCAGTTGAACACGCCACCCGAGTTGCAGGTGACGCCCGCGGTGTAGTAGCGGACATAGACGTTACCGGTCTGGGTGTCTGTGTTCGTCACGTGCGCAGCGAAAGACTGCGCGACGGCCAATCCGGGAAGCGCCAGAACCAGTGCTCCCCCGAGGAGATAAACGAGCCATTTTCTCATAATGTACTCCCATGTTTCGTGCCTGTCGGAGCGCTTTCAGCGAGTTGAAAGGCCCGCCAGTTGAATCGCCAGTTGAATCGCCAGCTCATCAAGCCGATCTCGCGGCAGGATCAGTAATGCGGCCAGGCATACGCGCCGGTGTCCGCACTC
>JANTFM010000161.1 GCA_024763475.1 Acidobacteriota bacterium
GTTATGCGCCGCAGATCGCGGCCTACAGCGCGGCTCTCGAGGCGAGCCTGGGGTTGCCTGTGCGGGAGAGCTGGTTGCTGTTTCTCGGAGGCGAGGAGCTCGCGGAACGAAAGTGTCCTGGCAGGTGAACCCGGGACGGATCCCTGAGGCGAGGACCTTGCGGTAAGGAAGCGCCTTTGCAGGTGAATCCGGAACGGAGGATCCCTGAGACGAGGACCTTGCGGAACGAAAGTGTCCTGGCAGGTGAACCCGGGACGGATCCCTGAGGCGAGGAACTCGCGGAAAGAAAGTGCCCTGGCAGGTGAACCCGGGATGAAGGAATTCAGCCGTTTGCCTTGTCGGCCGTCCTCCCGGCTTCCCTTCCGTGCGATCGGCAGATCGGGTCGTAACCGTGCGCGAGAGTTTTTTTGCCCTCCGGAAGTACCCTGCCAGGGACCAGTGCATCAACCCCCTGCAACGAATCCCATCAGCGTCCCGGAAGATGTACGCTCATCCTGCTGCGAAACAAGCGTGTGGAGAAGGCTCTGCTGCAAGGAAACCGCGCGAGGAGATGTCTTGGCTTGCGCGGCCGCAGCCCGTGTGGATTAGCGAGCCTGATGGACGACGAGACGATTCGTGCCTCCCGGCTCGTCCGGGTTGCCGCCCAGGACGACGATCAGGTCACCAGGGGAGATTTCCTTGCGCTTCAATAGGTCTTCCGCCGCCTTTTCGATCGCGCCGGAGAAGGTCCTCTGCGCCTTGAGCAAGCGAGGCGTGACGCCTCTATATAAAGTCATTTGTGTCAATATTTTAGAATTCGGCGTATAGGCGTATACCGGCATGCTGGGGCGGAAGCGCGCTGCTTGACGCGCCGTGGTCCCGCTTCGCGTAAGGGCAACGATCGCGCAGGCCCCGACCTCGAAGGCGATGTAGGCCCCCGCCTCCGCTATGCCCTCGGTCACGGAGACCGAGAGCAGCGGTCGCCGCCGTTTGGGGACCATGAAGAAGTACTGCTCCGCCTCGCGGATGATGCGATTCATCATCTCGACAGACTGCACGGGGTACTCACCGGAAGCGGTTTCCGCCGAGAGCATGACCGCCCAGGAGCCGTCGAGGACGGCATTCGCCACGTCCGATGCCTCCGCACGGGTCGGACGGCTCGAAGTCCGCATCGACTCAAGCATCTGGGTGGCCGTGATGACCGGCTTGCCGGCGAGCGCGGCAGCTCGGATGATGCGCTTCTGCTCGACGGGAACCCGCTCGGGAGGCAGTTCCACGCCCAGGTCTCCGCGGGCTACCATGACGGAGTCTGCTCCGGAGATGATCTCATCGAGTTTCTGCACGGCGGTTGCCGTTTCGATCTTGGCAATGAGTCTCTGGTGGCCCCCAAGGCGGAGGATGCGCCGTCTTGCCTCGGCGAGGTCCGAACCCCTGCGCACGAAGGACAGAGCAATGAAGTCGGCACCGAGTTCGACGGCGAACGCGAGGTCTCGCTTGTCTTTTGCGGTGATGGGAGAGCGCACCGCGGTTGCGTGGGGCAGGGAGAAGCCAGCCCGGGGAAGGAGTTCCCTGCCTTCGAGCACGCGGCAGCGCACGCGATGGCCACGCACCTGCTCGACGCGAACCCGGACAGCGCCATCCGCCAACAGGATGACGTGCCCCGCCTGGGTTTCGAGGGGGAGTGCCCGGTAGTCGACCGGAATCCTGGCCTTCGCGAGGTCGGTTTCCGACCGGCGGGTCGTCAGCGTAACGACCTGGCCCTTGTGAATCTGGAGTGCGGCTGGAAAGCGACCGAGCCGGACCTTCGGGCCCTGGAGATCGACGAGGATCCCCACGGCTCGCCCGGCCTTCTTCGCCTCGCGCCGCACGATTCTCGCCAGCTTGCGATGGGACTCGTGGTCCCCGTGGCTCATGTTGAGTCGCGCTACGTCGAGTCCGGCTGCGATGAGTCGAGCGACCGTGTTGGCATCGTCTGAAGCGGGTCCGAGAGTGCAGACAATGCGGGTCATGCGATGCGAAAGCTCCATCGAGAGTCTCCAGGGGGTAGAGGAGTTCCAACTTGCGGAGGTCCTGAACATAGGCGAAAGCCTTCGATAGCTCAAGATCCTTCGTTTCCCGGCCGATAAGACGGGCTGGAGATTGGTATGCCCGGCCCCAGATTTACCGAAAATGATGTCGTTGTCGGCGACGCGGAATCCGCGGAGGAGATCGTTCCCGGGCTCCGGCTTTGCTCGCTGCTCGCCAAGGGAGGTTTCGCCGAGGTTTGGGAGTCCGAGCAGACCTCGCTCGGCCGCAGAGTTGCCGTCAAGATCCTTCGGGAAGAGCTTCTCGACCAGAAGCAGATGGTCGAACTCTTCGAGCAGGAGGCCAAGGTGCTGGCCCGGCTCAACCACCCGAATGTCGTGCAGGTCATCGATCGCGGATCCTCGTCGAAGGGTCCGTACTTCGTCATGGAGTACGTCGAGGGAAAAACCCTGCAGGACATGCTGACCCGCAAAACGCTGTCGCGGGATCGCGCGCTGACGATTCTGCTCCAAGCGACCCGGGGCCTGGCCTACGCCCATCGCAACCGTGTTGTCCACCGTGATGTGAAACCGGCCAACGTTCTCGTCAGCCGTACCGGGCAGGTCAAACTCTCGGACTTCGGCATCGCCGCCGTCAAGCGCGCCGCCGGTGAGGTTGAGGAAGAGCGGGAGAAGCGAACGGCCCTTGGTACCCGGGCGTTCATGGCACCCGAGCAGCGGGTGTCCTTTGACGATGTCGGCACCGAGGCGGATGTCTACTCGCTTGGCGTCATTCTCCACCGCATCGTTACGGGTAAGCTGCCGGCGGGTCCGGGGCGGGTCGCCGCAGGGGTGAGCATTCCGGAACGGCTCCTGCCGGTGATCGAGAAGTCGCTGTCCTCAAGCCCTGGCCGTCGCTATCCGAACGCCGGATCCTTCCGCGACGCGTTGGTCAACGCACTCGAGGGGCGTCACATCGACTCCCAGGTTCGGCGAGGAGCCGCGAGTGCTCTCGGCGCCTCCGGCCGCTTCGAGCTGCTCGATGTCATTCGGCAGGACGAACGCCGTTCGGTGTATCTCGTGCGCAAGGGTGGGGCAGATGGCGAGCGTATCGTCGTCAAGCGTTACCTCAAGGATGCCGAGGCCTTGCGCACGGTGCGCAACCTGATGCGGGTCGAAAGCCCGCACATCATCCGCGTGCTGGCTGTCGGCGAGCGCGAGGATGCGTTCATCATGCTGATGGAGCACATGCCCGGTGGCGATCTCCGGGAACGCCTGGTCAAGCCCCATCCCTGGCGCGACGTCGCGGAAACCGGCGAGCAGGTCGCCCTGGCCCTGGCCGCCGCCCACCGCAACGGTGTCGTGCATGGCAACGTGCGCCCCTCGAACATCCTCTTCGCGGCGGACGGCACGATCCGTGTTGCGGACTTCGGCCTGCCCGAGCACTATGCGGGCGAACCGGGCAAGAGGAACTGGTACGCAGCCCCCGAAGGCGGCCGCAGTCAGAGCGGAGATGTCTTCGCACTCGGCACGATCCTCTACGAGATGCTCTTCGCGGCGCCCATCCCGGACGATCGGGCGGAGTTGTTCCAGGACACTCGTCACGCGACCGACCTGCCGGATAGCTTCAAGGAGATCTTCCGCCGCGTGCTCGTTCCTGAAAGCGAGCGCAACATCTCGGCAGAGATGATTGCGCGGGAACTGCGGCTGCTGATCGACGGTGGCGGCAAAGAGGCGCAAAAACAGCTCGTCGAGAATGCCGCGAATGCGATCGACGCCGCGCCCCGGAAGAGCAAGCGGAAGACACCGGGGTATCTCACGGGGATTCTCGGCGTCGCGAGCCTTGCTCTCGCGTGGCTCTTCGACCAGCCTTTCTTCGCGAAGCTGCTCGACCGCTTGCTCGGCAATCTCTGACGCCCCTCGAACGAGGGTGTCAGACCTTCTGTGGGGTTGGTCGCCCCCTTTCTTCGCGAAGCTGCTCGACTGCATGCCCGGCAATCTCTGACGCCCCTCGAACGAGGGTGGCAGACGTGCTGTGGGGTTCGTCGCCTCCTTTCTTCGCGGAGCTTCTCGACTGCATGCCCGGCATACTCTGACGCCCCTCGAAAGCGCGTGGCAGACGTGCGTTCCGCCGGGAAACGGCGAGCGTTGCGCGAGCCGCTATTCCAGACCTTAGTTCTTGGGAACTCGATGGACTCTCCGCCGTGTCCGGCGAGGGCTGCTTTGGGTTAGTCTTACGACCGAGATGGTCCGACCCGGATGCAGAGAGAAGACGCAGGCTGCCGGAGAGCGCTGGTGGGTGGACTCGTGTGCGTGGCCGTGGGCGGTGCTGGTCCTCCTGATGCAGGTCGCGGCCTGGCCTGCGCTCGAGCGACCGGGAGAGGCGATGCGAGCCTTTCTCTTGCCGTCGGCGTTCGGGCTGCTTGCCTTCATGTTCTGGAAGACTCGGCGCGTACTGATTCTTCCGCTGATCATGGCGGGCCTCGCCGTTTTCGTGGCCATGGCGGCCGTCTGCGGGCTCGTGAGGGTGAGCGAGGCGGAGCGCTGGTCGGTCTTCCTCGATGGAGTTCTGCTGCTCGTCCCTGTCTTCCTCGCGTTGGGCTTGTCGTCTGTGAGCGGAGCCCGGCCTCGCCTCGGCGGCCGCATCGACGAGGCGCTGGGCTGGGGTGCTGTCGTTGCGCTGGTCCTGGTCAGCCTCTCCGGGCTCGGCGAGGCATGGCTGGGAGTGCAGCTCTTTCCCGTCGTGCGGCCTCCCGCGGGCCCCTATCTCAACCGCAACGTGGCGGCGCAGGCTCTCGTCCTCCTCCTTCCGCTTGCGCTGGTGACGGGTGCGAAGGCGCGACGCGGCGCTGCGCGCTGGTCGGCACTGGCCGCCTGCTGTCTCGGCCTCGCGTTTCTCATCGTGACGCGTAGCCGCGGGGGATGGGCTGCGGCCGCTTGTGGAGCCTTCGTGGCAGGGCTCGTGTGGCTCGTGACGTGGCGCCGGGATCTTTCGGGGCTTGTGCGTCGCGCGTGGCCGATCGCGATCGTCCTGGCGGCCACCGGGGTCCTGGCGGCGTGGATTCCGGTCGGCGGCGCGGACCCCCTCCCCAGCGTCGGCCGGAGCCTCGAACTGGTGGTTCAAGGTGGTGGTTCGGCGCAGGTCCGCAAGGCTTTCTGGCGCAATACCCTCGAGATCATCAAGGACGAGACCTTGCTGGGAGTCGGTGCAGGGCGTTTCGCCGCCGTCTATCCGCTCTACCACGCCCGCGCCGTCGCAACACCTGATTTCGGGCTCTCGCGGCAACCGGAACACGCGCACAGCGATGTCCTCGAGTTCGCAGCGGAGCTTGGTGTGCCCGCGGCCCTCGGCCTCGTGCTCCTGTTCGGTGGGGCCCTGTGGCGCTCGCTGAGACTGGCCCTGTCGGACCCGGAGGGAGAGGGAGCCTGGGCGCTGGCGCGGATCGCGGGGCTCGTGGCGGTGCTCGCGCACGGGTTGGTCAGCTTCCCGCTGCATTCTCTGGCGAGCGCAACGCTGGCCTATCTCCTGGTGGGGCGCGCCTGGGAGGGGGCGAGCCCCCTCGTCCGCAGGGAGGGGGCCGCCGCTCGCCGTATAGGAACTCTTCGGAGCCTGCTCGCGGCGTGTCTCTGCATCGTCCTCGGTGCCGCGAGTCTTCCCGAGCTTCAGGCTCAGCGCGCACTAGGGTCTGCGCTCGCCGCCTATGGGGCGGGACGATCTGTCGAAGCCGCCGCCCTGGCGGAGCGGGCCGCGGAACTGAGCTCTTACCGGCACACGGACTCTCTTGCGGCGGTCGTCCTCTACTCCAGCGACAAGGATGCATCGCGATCACTCTCGCTGCTCGAGCCGGCCCTCGCCGTGAATCCTCACCAGCTCAACCTGCTGCTGGACACCGGGGCTCGCCGGCTGAAGGCCGGCCAGCCGGGTGACGCGGGAGTCGCGTTTCGGCATGCGCTCGAGATCAGCCCCGGTCTCTCTCGCGCCTGGCTGGGCCTCGCCATGAGCTACGATGCCCTCGGAGACCGGAGCCGCGCGGCGGACGCTTGCCGTCGTGCGGTGGAGTTGGCGAAATTCCCGGAGGCCCGTCTCTTCTGCGAGGGCAACGCATATCTTCGTTCCTTCAAACCGTAGCGAGACACTGTCCGCGGAGAGCCACGCAGGGAGATCCCGTGGAGTGACCCATGCTGCACCTCGTTGAGCGGATGCCCGCGAAACTGGCGAGACAGCAGCGCGGCCCACCAACTATGCCAATCGTCCTTGGTTGCGCTGCGAAGGGGCCGGGCAGGCGTGACTCGTGGCGTGAAGGGGCTTCGGCTCGGGATCCCGCGTTCTCCCGCACCCCCTGCCCGTGCTGGATCCCGAGCCGAAGCCCCCTCAACCAACAGGACGCGAATCGCCCGGGCAGAGGAACGATGCCTCTGAGGCGACTCGTCTTTGGAGTCCCCGGGACGGAAGCCCCCGAATCGAGGCGACGAGGAAGCTCGCACATTCCATACGACGCCATCGGGAGCTTCTGCTCAGCGGGTATTGTGCGCGAGGGGAGACTTCCACCGGTGTTGTCGAGGACCTGAACAACACGTTAATAGTCGCCACCAGAGGAGCGTATGGGTTTCGTACGACGCGCGCCTTTCGAATCGCTTCATATCAACATTTGGGCAAGCTACCAGAGCCGGAGGGCACCCACAAATTCCGCTGAGGGCCCAAGAGATGAAACCTTCGGGTGGCGAGCGGCGTTAACAAGGGAGAATGGCCCCGCATGGATTCGTGCTCGGGCCGGGGACACGTGGACGCGCGCTTCGGCCGACGGCCACCAGGAGAGGTCATCATGCAGACACTTCGCTGGCAGCACTCTGTTGTTCTTACCCTGCTCGCCCTCGTGGCGCTTTCTCCCGCTCTCGCGGGGACGCACTTCGACAAGGTCTTCGAGACAGGGTCCTCGGCCCAGCTTGTCCTTGATTCGGCTCTTGGCGGGGTCGTGGTGACGGGTGGGTCCGGCAGCCAGGTGCGGGTCGTCTTCGATGCCGCGAAGGATCTCGAAGATAAGTACAGTTTCGCTTTCGAGCAGGAAGGCGAGACCGTGCGGGTCACGGTCAAGAAGCTCGGGAGCGGCTGGAAGTTCTGGAACTGGGGCAACACCGGCAAGGCGAAATTCGAGATCGAGGTGCCGCGCTCCTCACAGGTCAACGTGGATACGGCGGGTGGTGGCATCCTGATCTCGACGATCACGGGCGAGGTGAAGGCCGATACCTCGGGCGGCGGCATCCGTCTGATCGACATCGACGGGCCGGCTTTCGCCGACACCTCCGGCGGGTCGATCAAGGCCGAGCGGATTCATGGTCCGCTCGATGCCGATACCTCTGGTGGCAGCATCAAGGTGGATGGGGTGAGCGGGGATCTCCGTGCGGACACCTCCGGCGGGAGCATCCGCGTCAGGGGCGCCGGAGGCCATGTCGAAGCCGACACCTCGGGTGGTGGCATCGATGTCGCATTCCTGCCGGGCAACGCTCGTGGCGGACGCCTGGACACCTCCGGTGGCGGCATCACCGTTCATGTGGACCCGAAGGTCGCATTGGAGATCAATGCGTCCACCAGCGGTGGTTCGGTCCACAGCGACTTGGAGCTTCTCGTCAAGGGAAAGATGTCTCGCAGCTCTCTCAGGGGAACGCTCAACGGCGGTGGCGAACTCCTTGATGTCAGCACCTCCGGCGGGTCGATCCACATCGAGGGGCTCACGAGCCATTCGGACTAGCGTCAGCGGGAGATCCCCGGCTCTGCCGGGGAGGCACCCCGTCCGGAGGGCTTGACGGCCCCACCCGCACTATCGAGCATCGCTTGCCATATCCCCTCGTGTCCGGCACGATCCTGCTCCCCGCGATGTGACTTCAGCCCGCTGGAGGCTGTCAGATTCGTGGAAGGGGCGAATCTTCGCTACAGCTTCAATCGACACGAGCGGATCGCGGCCCGATCAGCACCAGACGGGTTTGTCCGCACAGGGGAGTGACATAGATGATGCGCTATCGTCTTTCAAAAATGTTGTTAAGTGGATTGATTCTGGCGTTTACGTTCACGGTGGGGGCCCAGACCCACCTGCTCGACACCACGTCGCTGAACCCGACCTTGAACGTGCCCCGCTGGAAGATCTACGCCAATCCGTCGGATCCTTCGGAGTTGTGGCTGCTCATCGCTGACGATCACGACCAGTTCTTCAAGTCTGACGACGCCGGCGCAAGCTGGACCGCTTTCGACGACACCGCGGCCAACACCTACGACACGGTCGATGGTGGCGAGCTCTATGGCTGGTTGAACTACCATTCCGCCTTGACTGGCTTCGGGTCGCGGATGTGGGTTAGCCATCCCGACGGCTCGCAGCTCTATCTGCAGGAGATTGCTCCCCCAGGGGAGGTGACGGGCGACATGGGCCTGCCCTCGGAGATCCTGACGGATCCGGGGCTCAAGAAGCGTTCGAACCTCGTTGCGACCGAGGACGAGGTGTTCGTCATCACGCGGACGACCAACGACGCGGCGGGTAACGTGCGCTACTTCCGTTACCGCCACGACGGGAGCCTGATAGGAAGTGGGTGGGTCGAGGAGCTCCCGGACACCAACACCCGCGTCGGGTCGACCGTCGATAGCCAGGGAGTTCCGGTCGTGGTCATTTGGTCTGACGGGGCACGGATCGAGTACTACCGCTGGAATGGCAGCGCCTTTGTCAAGCCGGCGGACAGCACGGTGTGGGACTCCAGTGCGCCGGCTACCGACTGCTCCGGGAGCGCGCTGACGCGCGAGTTCGCGTTCTCGGTCACGGAGGACGACACCCTGCACGTCGTCTGGTCCTGTACTTCCCAGAGCGTCGAGCATGCTTACAAGAAGATGGGTGAGGACGGCAGTTGGAACTACGACAAGGTCATCGACCACCCCGAGCAGGATAATTTTCTGTTCCGCGCCGCGTTGACCCATCGCGGCAACGACG
>JANTFM010000162.1 GCA_024763475.1 Acidobacteriota bacterium
GTCTACGCGGCGGGAAAACACGAGACGAAACAGGACAGATCCCTGACCCGCATGTTGCGAATCCGAGGCGCAGACCGGGAGTCTTCGTCGGGCCTTCGCGGAACGGGGGGCTTCGCCGCCTCTTTTTCAGCCGCGAGTTCTTAGCAGCACAGGCTCCTGGCGGCGGGGAAACCGCCATCACGCGAGAGAGCGAGCTTCAGACGCCCGCGCGGCGACGACCTGCAGAACTCGTGACGCGAGACAGCGCGCGACCGGACCTGCGCACGGATAACCGGATCATTTGAAACAGGAAAGGGCGGCCGAAATAGGCCGCCCTTTCCCATCCACCACAAAGAAAATCAGTAGCGGTAGTGATCCGGTTTGTAGGGCCCCTCCGGATCGATCCCGAGGTACTTCGCCTGGACCTCGTTCAGGCGCGTCAGCCGGACGCCGATCTGATCGAGGTGGAGTCTCGCGACCTTCTCATCGAGATGCTTGGGAAGCACGTAGACGTTCTTCTCGTAGCGATCCAGATGCTGCGCAAACTCGATCTGGGCCAGGGTCTGGTTGGTGAACGAGTTCGACATCACGAAACTCGGATGTCCCGTGGCGCAACCGAGGTTGAGCAGGCGGCCTTCCGCGAGAACCAGCACCGAGTGACCATCCGGGAAGGTCCACTTGTCGTACTGGGGCTTGATGTTGGTCTTGACGACCCCATCGATCTCGGCGAGCCCGGCCATATCGATCTCGTTGTCGAAGTGACCGATATTCCCCACGATCGCGCCATCCTTCATGCTCGACATGTGCTCCGCGGTCAAGACGTTGAAGTTGCCGGTCGCGGTGATGAAGACATCCGCATCCTCGATCACATCCTCCATCGTCGCGACCTGGTACCCTTCCATGGCCGCCTGGAGCGCACAAATCGGGTCGATCTCCGTAACGATCACGCGGGCGCCCTGTCCCTTGAGCGACTGCGCGCAACCCTTTCCGACGTCGCCATAGCCACAGACAACGCAGACCTTGCCGGAGAGCATGACGTCGCTGGCGCGCATCAGACCATCGACCAGGGAATGGCGGCAGCCATAGAGATTGTCGAACTTGCTCTTGGTGACCGAGTCGTTCACGTTGATTGCCGGGAAGAGCAGCGTGCCCTCGCGCGCGCGTTCGTAGAGACGCATGACGCCGGTGGTCGTCTCCTCGGTCACGCCCCGCACCTCGGAACTGACACCGTGCCAGCGTGTCGGGTTTTCCTTGAAGATCCGGCCCAGGGTGCTGAGGACGACGGCCTCTTCCTCGTTCGACGCGGTAGACGAGTCGGGAACCGATCCCTGCTCCTCGAACTCATGGCCCAGATGGATCAGCAGGGTCGCATCACCCCCGTCATCGACGATCTGGTGCGGTCCCTTCCCTCCGAAATCGAGCGCACGCTGAGTGCAGTCCCAATACTCCTCGAGAGTCTCACCCTTCCAGGCGAAGACCGGCACACCGGCCGGCTTGGTGGGGGTGCCGTGCTTGCCCACGACGATCGCGGCGGCCGCGTGGTCCTGGGTCGAGAAGATATTGCAGGAGGCCCAGCGCACCTCTGCACCCAGCGCGGTGAGCGTCTCGATCAGCACGGCGGTCTGGATCGTCATGTGCAGCGAGCCCATGATCCGCAGGCCGGCGAGGGGCTGCTGCTCGGCGTACTCGTTGCGAACGCTCATCAGGCCGGGCATCTCGCCCTCGGCCAGGTCCATCTCTTTGCGACCCCATTCGGCGAGGTGAATGTCCTTGATCTCATAGTCCAGGGAAGCGGCAGTGCTTCCCTGGCTTCGCGCATTCTTGATCGTGCTACTCATCTTCTGGTCTCCTTGACCTTGGCTGCGCGAGAACGCGCTATCCGCCAGGACAGTGTCATTATCCGGGTCAAACGGTGCCCGAGGCGAGCAAAAGTGCGGGACCTTTTGCGCGGACCTCCGGCGTCAGGGGAAAAGCTACCAGCTCGTGCAGGCCCGCTCCCGCGAGCAAAGCCTTGATTTCATCGACCTCGAACCCCGTCGAACGCTGACCCATGGCAAGACGGAAGTCCTCTCGATCGTGACTGAGGAGGTCCACCAGCACGACCTTTCCCCCGGGCCGCACGACTCTCCGAGCCTCGGCCAGTGCCGCCGCAGGATCCGCGAGATAGGTCAGAGCCAGGAGCATCAGCGCGGCGTCAGAGACGGCATCGTCCAACGGCAGCCGCCGCAGGTCTCCCTGGCGCCACTCGAGATTCGAAAAGCCCGTCGAGCGGCGACGCGCGGCCGCAAGCATCTCTTCGGACTGATCCACGCCGATCACGCGCTTCACCTGCCGCGCCATCAGGGTCGCCAGGTGTCCGGTGCCACAGCCTAGATCCACCACGGTCCAGTCGCGGGGCAGGAGCGAGGCGAGGGCCGCGATCGCGAAGGTCTCGCCGTAGCACTCCGAGCGAAGGTCGTCCCAACGCGCCGCAGCCCCTGCGAAGAAGGTGCGCGGATCATCGCCCCGACGGGCGAGATGCTCCTCGAGCCGGAGGCGGTCCTGGGCCAGTTCTGGCCAGAGCTTCGCCTGGCCCCGGGCGAGCTTCCAGAGCTCCCGCTGGGAACTCTCCAGCTCCTCCTCGAGCAGCCGGTAGAGGCGCGCGGTACCTTGACGTCGGTAGTGGACCCAACCCTGGTCGCCGAGCACCTTGAGATGGCGGCTGACCGTCGATTGCGGCATCTGCAGCACTTCGCAGAGCTCTGCGACCGAGAGCTCCTGCCCCTCGGCAAGCACGAGAAGACGCAGACGCGTCGCGTCTGAGAGGCCTCCCATCCAGTCGAGGAGTTGCTGGGGCTGCTGTGATACGTTTCTATTCATCCGAATATCCGGATGAAACGATAGTCCCTGATTCGCGCCGCGTCAAACCTGCCGCTATTTGCCCGCTCCCGCGAACTTGACAGCCTGCTTCCTGTAGTACTCGTTCCCCGGGTCCAGTTCCAGAGCCTCGCCGATCGCCTTCATCGCGCCGTCCCCGTCCCCGCGCAGGAAGCGAATCTCGGCGAGGGTATCGAGGATGTTGGCCTTGCCCACGCCGTCGTCGCTGAGGTCCGCGCCCCGGGCCGCCAGCTCCTCCGCTTCCCCGAGGAGACACTCGTGCTCGAAACACCACCAAGCGAACGCGTTGAGCTCCGCGGGGTCGCGTTCCCAACCCTCGGGCATCGTCTCACGCTTCAACGCGCCCGCCTTCTCGACATCGTTCTCTACCAGGAGCGCGTGCGCGATCTCCAGTCGGCGCACATCCGCCAGGTCTTCCTCGGCAATCGACGGCGCGTTCTCGATCGCCTCGATGCCGGCCTCGATATAGGGCCGTGCGAGCTCCGGCTGATCGCTCATGGACGCCACCCACCCCATGTTGATGCCCACGGCCACGAGTTCCGCCAGCGGCATGTTGGGAGCCTCGAGGACGGCGTCGGCATTCTCCCTCACCACGGCGAGAGACACAGACCCGTCCCGCGAGGCGTAGACGCTCGCCTGGAAAATCTGCATTTCGTAGCCCCTGGAGGGGTCGGCACTGAGCTCTCGGGCCCGCTGGTAGAGCCCCATGGCCTGCTCCATCTCCATTCTCGACTCTCGGTACTCTGCCAGAACCGCTGCGTCGTCTTCACTCGGTGCCGCATCGAAACGAGCCAGCCGGGAATCCATCGAGACGGGATCCGCCACAGCTGCGGAGAGATCCTCGAGGAAAGGACCCACTTTCTCGAAGCCGATCCAGCTGCGAATGACCTCTCCACCGGGCTCCACCACGACGAAGGTCGGGAAGGCCTTGACGCCATAGCGCTCGGCCAGCTGCTTTCCGTTCTCTTCCTTGCCATCGACCTTGCAGAGTTGGATCTCTGAGAGCGCACCTGCCAGCTGCGTGTTGTGTTCCGCCTCACGGGCGAAGTGCAGGCACGCGCTTCAGCCCGTGGTCCAGAAGTCGAGCAGGATCACGACACCACGCCCCCGCGCCGCCTCCGCGCAGCGCTCCAGCGGACTGCTCGGCGCACACGCGACGCTCCCCCACGCAACAAGTGCGAGCAGCACGATCGTCGAAGTCATCGCCAACCATCTCATCTCAGGAACTCCTTCCTCTGATCCGGGCCCTGCCGGGACCTGCGTCGCGAGGGCGCGCAAGGGCGAATCCGCCCGGAACCCCGGCGGGATCGCGGCCTGCGGGCCGGATGATCACCGCACCCAAGGTCCGAAACCCCGCTCCGTGCCGGGATTCCCGGACCTGCGTGACCACCGCCGAATATCTCATGCACTCGCAGAAAGTAACACACGATCGACGCGCGGGAGGCCACTCCGCTTTGCCTCGTCTTGCGGCGATGCCTCGAGCCCGGTTTCTGGGCCGCGCCGTTTGGGATTGACGGCACGCAGCAGGGCAACGAAACTCCCTGCTATGGAGACCCGATGACCAGAAGAGCCCTCGGCCGCCGCGCCGTCGTCGCCCTTGGTGGCAACGCCATCACCCGACCCCACCAGGAAGGGACGGTGGAACAGGACTACGCGAACCTCTACAAGAGCCTCGCCGGCGTGGTCGACATGATCGAGGAGGGCTATGAGCTCCTGCTCACCCACGGTAACGGACCACAGATCGGCAACCAGATGATCCGTGTCGAAATGGCCGAGGGCGAGGCACCGATTCTCCCACTCGACATCATGGGCGCTGACATCCAGGGCGGACTCGGGTACATGATTGAGCGGGTCCTGCGCTCGAAGCTGAGGCGCCGGGGCCTTTCCCGGGCCGTCTGCGCGATGCTGACCATGGTTGAGGTGAGTCCGGACGATCCGGCGTTCGACGACCCGACCAAGTTCGTGGGCTCCTTCTTTCGCGAAGAAGATGTCGAGGCCCTGCGGCGCATCCGCGGCTGGGACATCAAGGAAGACCCCGGCAGGGGCTACCGCAGGGTGGTGCCCTCTCCGGAGCCGATCGACATCGTCGAACGCCGCGAGATCCTCACGCTCATCGAGGCCGGGGCCATCGTCATCAGCGGCGGCGGCGGCGGCATTCCCGTCTGCCGCGATCCGAGAGGAGAGGCGGTGGGCGTCGAAGGCGTGATCGACAAGGACTTCTCTTCCTCGATCATGGCGCTCCGAATCGACGCTCCCGAGCTCTTCATCCTCACGGGAATCGAAACTGTCCAACTCGACTTCGCCAAACCGACCCAACGGCCGGTTCATCACCTCACGGTCGCACAAGCCCGTGAGTACGCTGCTCAAGGACATTTTCCCGCTGGAAGCATGGGGCCGAAGATCGAGGCCGCATGCCGCTTCATCCAGGGCGGAGGGTCTCGGGTTTTGATCACGGACACCTTCAAGCTCAGCGAGGCACGCGACGGCAAGACGGGCACCTGGATCACAGCCTAGCGACGGTGGACGCTCCGCGGACCCCACCCATTCCGGCCATCATGCCTTTTCGCCAGCCACGCGGCGATACGCTAGTCTATGGCGGTCGGATCGCAAAGGAGCGCGATGGTAGGCAGGGGTTCGGGCAAGGGTATTCTCAGCGTTTTCTCGCTGCGCTCGGGTGAGGGGCGGCGGGCGTTTCTTGCCGCGCTCTACCTCTTCCTGATCATCGCCTGCTACCTGACCCTCAAAGCGGTACGCGACACCCTCTTTCTCGACGAGTTCGGTGCCCAGAACCTGCCCTACGTTAAGATCGCGTTGCCGCTCGGTGTGAGCTTGTTTGTCGCGATCTACACCCGCCTCGCCCAACGCATCGCACCCCAGATCCTGATCATCGGGACCCTGGGCGCCAATATCGCCTGCCTGCTCGTGTTCTGGTCGCTCGCGCTGAGGGACGTGACCTGGCTCTATCCCGTCTTCTATGTCTGGGTCGGGATGTTCGGTGTCATCGCTTCCGCGCAGGTGTGGACCCTGGCCGGCGACCTCTTCACCGTGAGGGAGGCGAAAAGGGTCTTTGGCCTCATCGGGGGCGGAGGCATTCTCGGCGGCATCGCCGGGTCCTTTGGCGCCCAGACTCTCGTCGAGAAGACCGGCACGCTCTGGACACTGCCCCTCGTCTGTGGACTGCTCTGCCTCACGATCCTTGTCGTGCACCTGCTCACCCGCACACCAGCGGTCCAAGGACCGGCACATTCTGCGGAGCGGATTCCCGGCAGGATCTCGGAGTCGTTGAGGATGATCGCAGGCACCCCTCACCTGCGAGCCATCGCCTCCCTCGTGCTCCTGACGGCGCTGGTGACCTCGATCGTCGAGTGGCAGTTCCAGGCCGTCGCGGGCCACGCGTACCAAGGCAAGGAGTTGGCCTCTTTCCTGCTTTTCTTCTACGCCTTGTCGAGCACGGCCTCAATCACCGTGCAACTGCTGCTCACGAGTCGAATCATCCGCTGGCTTGGCCTGGGCGGAAGCCTGCTGATTCTTCCCGTCTGTCTCCTGGCGGGCACGGCCGCGCTGCTCGCGCAGGTCAGGCTCTGGGCTGCAGTCCTCGCCCGAGGCTTGGACCAGTCTCTCAAGCACTCTCTCGACCGGGCCAGCAGGGAGCTCCTCTTCCTTCCCTTGAGCCGCCAGGTGAAACTACCGGTCAAGTCAGCCATCGACATGGTCGTGGACCGCTTCGGTGATGGATTTGCCGGGGTCATCCTTCTCGTGCTTCTCAAACTGATGGCGAGCGGAGACCCTCTCGAAGGGGTGTTCCGGGCCGCCGTACTGAACGTCCTGTTGATCGCCGTCTGGGTTTTCCTTGCGCTGCGGCTGCGCACCTCCTACCACAGCGAACTTGCGCGATCCATCGCCTCGGGGCGGATGGAGATCACGACCTGGTCCGAAGCGCTTGCGGGTAGCGAGACAACGGCCGCCATCGAACAGGCCCTTGCGAGTCCCCGCGAGGAGGTCGTACTCGAAGCCCTCGACCTGGTCTCTCGCAATCCCCAGTGGAAGATCGACACGCCTTTGCTGGGAACTCTGCGCAGCTCCAACCCCGAGATCCAGGCCCGCGCCATGTCGATCCTGCTCGATCCGGGAGACGAGTCCCTCCCGGAAGGTCTGGCCAGGCGCTTCGGCCTCGAAGACCAGGAGATCCTCACCGAGTGCCTGGACATCCTGCTGGCCGCAGAAGGCAGCGAGCGGCGGGAGCGCATCGAGACGCTCCTCTCCCGCGCTGGAGGCACGGCACGCGGCACCTGGATCGTGCTGCTCGTTCGGAGGCTGGGGCCCGAGTACCTCCCCTTCGCGCAGAAGCTCGTTTCCAGCCTGCTCGAAGCGGGGAATCCACCCTCGGCACGCGAGGTTGCCGCCGCGGCCATCGGCAACATGCCGCCCGGAAGCGGCATGCACGAATGGCTACCGCGGCTGCTGAAAGATGACGATCTCCGGGTCGCCGGGGCTGCCGCAACCTCCGCGGGCTCCGTGGGCGGCAGCAAACTCCTTGAAGGCGTCGTCCCCTTGCTCGGCCATACCGTCTCACGCACGGCGGCCCGCCGGGCCTTGCAGCGGCGCGGAGGAGAATCCGTCCCGGTCCTGCGCCGTTGGGTCCTCGATCCCTGCTCGGCGGAGATCGTTCGTCTGCGCATTCCCGCCGTGCTCGCGGGAATCGGCAACTCGGAAGCCATCGCGTGCCTGATCGAACTCCTCGCGTCACCAGCACTCGAGATGGTCGAGCAGGCCAGCCTGGCGCTACGGAGCCTGGGAGGCGTCGAACGGGGCGTCTCGTCCGCACGATTCGTCCGAGACCGCACAATCGCTCTCGCCGAGCAGTGCCGCAGCTTCCACGAGCGGGCAAACAGGCTCCGAAGCGGATTGCGCAGGACCGAGTCTCGCTACGGAAAGCTCCTCCTCGAAGCCCTGAGCGAGAGAGAGAGCTATTGCCGGCGACTGGTCTTCCGGGTGTTGTGCCTCCTGCATCCCCCGAACAAGATCATCCCGCTCTGGCGCGGCCTCGCATCCGACGATCCAACGGCTCATGCCAACGCGACCGAAATTCTCGAAGGACTGGGGCCTCGGAGACTAGGCCGAGCACTCCTTCCGCTGCTCGCGACCGTGGAGCCGCAGGGAACGGGATCGGACGCGGTCGCCCCCTGGGAGCCCGCGCTGCTCGCACTGATCGAAGAACCCAACGCCTGGCTGGGACAACTCGCATCCCAGCTGGCCCAGGAACTGGCGATTCCCCGCCAGTCGGAGGAAACCGTGGCTGCCATGTCGGTCGTGGACAAAGTCATCGCGCTCCGAAAGGTGGAGCTTTTCGGTGAGATTCCCGGAGAAGAACTCGCCCGCGTCGCCGCTCTCGCGCTCAAGCAGAGCTTCTCTCCGGAGGAGTTCCTCTGCGAGCAGGACGATCCCGCAGGCGATCTCTTCGTCCTGCTCGAGGGCGAAGTCCTCGTGGAGCGGGACGGCCAGGCGCTCGGACGCCTCGGGCCCGGCGAAGCCTTGGGGGCTTGGGGCCTCTTCGACGAGGAACCCAGGCAGGCCAGCGCCAAGGCCCTCTGCGAGCTGAACGCGCTGCGAATCGACCGCTGGGGTTTCGATGAGTTGCTCAACGAACACCCGGAGATAGCCCGCAGCTTCATCCGGCGCCTCGTACAGAAGATGCGCCGCCTGGCCGGAAGGTGATCATGGACGCGTTTGTGGGTGCGAGAGTTCTGCTGCTCGATGACGAACCGATGGTGACCCGTGCGCTTGAAGCCCTGCTCCGCATCGAGAGCGATTTCAAGCCCTGTGCGTTCAACATCCCGGAAGCCGCGCTTGATTTTCTCGAGCACGAGCAGATCGATGCGATCCTCGCGGACTTCGTGATGCCAGGCATGGATGGGCTGGAATTCCTCACGCGGGCCCGCCGGGTTCAGCCCGCGTGCTCGAGACTGCTGCTGACGGGCTATGCGGACAAGGCCAGCGCCATCCGCGCCATCAACGAGGT
>JANTFM010000163.1 GCA_024763475.1 Acidobacteriota bacterium
GGGACCAGCAGGGACCAGCGTAGGGACCAGCCCGAGCGGAGCGAGGCCGGTCCGGTCGGGCGCAGCACGACGCGCGAAGCGCCCTGTGTTTGCTTACGTTTGCACCCCTGTCTTCGGCAGCCGCGCTTCGCGCGACCGGACCGGCCTCGCTCCACTCGGCCTGGTCGCTACGCATTCGAGCCTTAACTTCATTGCATTGAGCTTAGGGCCGATTCTCGGAGATGCCGCAGGCAGCGGAGTCGGCACGACCAGAAGAGCTGTGGCTGACATGAGGCCCTCGGGCGCGCGCGGGCGTTTCGGACACGCAGGAAACTATCGTGCGGAGCTTGGGGCCGATTCTCGGCGAGGCTGCAGGCCGCGGGGTCGGCACGACCTTGAGGGCCTTGGCTGACGTAAGACGCACGGGCGTGCTCTCAGGTCACGAGTCGCGCGCAGGGACCCCTCGCGCGCCCGGAAGCCGGCCGGGCGTGGCGTCCGGCACGGCATCGAGCTTGGGGCTCTCTCGGCGCTCGAGTCCGAAGCGCTGGATCTTCCGATAGAGAGTTGCCCGCGGAATCCCCAGGAGGCGCGCCGCCTGGAGCTTGTTTCCTGAACAGCGATCCAGAACCAATTCAATATGACTCCGCTCGACCTCCTCGAGGGTGCGTATGCGCTCGGAGCCCTGGTCCAGGGGAGGAAGCGGGAGATCTCGGGCTCGGACCACAGAGCCCTCGATCACGACGCTCAGCCGCTCGATCATGTGCTCGAGTTCCCTGACGTTGCCGGGCCAGTCGTAGGCGGAGAGGCGTTGGATCGCCCTCGGGGACAGGGTCACCCGTCGCGAGGTCTTGCGCGCGAGCCGCTCGAAGAAGACACCGGCCAGAGGCCCGATATCCTCTCTGTGATCGCGCAAGGGTGGCAGGGTGATGACGATCGTGGCCAGCCGGTAGTAGAGATCCTGCCGGAAGTGGTTCTCTTCCATCTCGGCCTCGAGGTCGGCATTGGTGGCGGCGATCACCCGCACGTCGACATCCAGGTCTTCATCACCCCCCACCGGGCGCACGCGCCGCTCCTGCAACGCCCGGAGCATGCCGATCTGCACCCTCGCGGGCGCCGTTGCGATCTCATCGAGGAAGAGCGTCCCTCCCCCGGCAGCGGCGAAGAGGCCGTTGCGCGCGCGGTCGGCGCCCGTGAAAGCTCCCTTGCGGTGACCGAAGAGCTCGCTCTCGAGCAACTCGGGTGGCAGGGCACCACAGTGCACAGGAATGAAGGGACCCTTGCAGCGCGCCGACTGCCGGTGAATCTCGCGAGCCGCAACCTCTTTCCCGGTGCCGGACTCCCCGAGGAGCAGCACGTTGCTCTCACAAGCCGCAGCCCGACGCAGCAGTCCGAAGACCGACTGCATCGCCGCACTGCTGCCGAGCAATTCACCAAAACCACCGCTGTTGTTCTCAGATACGCGCTGGAGATCCTCCTCGAGCCGGCGCTTCTCGAGCGCCTTGCGGACATCCAGCTCGAGCCGGGTCATCGAGAGCGGTTTCGTGATGAAGTCGTAGGCCCCCTCCTGGATTGCCTGCACCGCAGCCTCGACGCCCCCATAGCCGGTCATGATGATCACTTCGCAAGGAATCTCTTCCCGGCGGGCCACCTTGAGGAGATCGAGACCGCTTCCCTCGCCGAGAACCAGGTCGGACAAGACGACCTCGTAGGGTCGCGAACGAAGGCGCGCGAGGGCCTGTTCGAGAGTGCCGACGTCGTCCACGTGGTGCCCGGCATTGCGCAGAAAGCCCGCAGCCATCTCCCGCAGGGCACGGTCGTCATCAAGAAGAAGGATCCTGCCCTCAGTTCCGCGAACGCTCACCTGAGACTCCCACACCTGGAAAACACACTCACGCCCATACCGCAGCAAAGCGCTTCACAAGATCTCGGATCCCTGATCCCGCGCCCGGCTCTTGGCGAGTATCTCCGAGATTCGACCACAGTTCTCGAGGATCTGCCCGATACTGTTGCGCACCTCGCGCGGAAGCTCCTGTCCCTTGATCAGCATCAACTCAGCCGTCCCGAGGATCGCGGTCAAGGGCCCGGCGAGGTCATGGCGCAACGAGGCGCCGTCGCGCAAGGAATCACCCGAGAGAACACCTTGGGAAAGAACAAGCAGCTTGGCCACCTCTCCACTTGAGAGCCTGAAGAAGTCGACCCTGAGACTGCGGGGAATCCCGTCCTGGAACACGACCTCGAAGGGCTCGCGGGCCGCCTCGAGATCCGCGGCAAGGATTCGCGCGGCGGACCCTTCCAACAGGAAGCTCGAGAGGGTCTCGATGTGATCCGCAGCAACCGTCTCCATGAGTTCAGCGAATCGTTGATTGTGTCCGAGGACCTCTCCATCGCGGGCGACGACGACCGCCGGCCTCTCGATGAGGTCCAAGAGCGCCACGATATCTGCAGCAGGTCCCGCTGGATTGTCGGAGTGGAGCATGGCCGATGGCGACTCCTTAGTCTTTGTGAGAAACCCCCTCTGCCTGAACTGGCGAGCGTTCTGATGCTAGCCGAAATGGGCACGCTCGGTCAATCGCTGGCGCCCCTTCCTCTTCGGAGCTGACCCTGCTTTGCCGAGCGAGATGAGATCGAGATCACACTCTACTGCGCGTAGCGCAGCGGCGGTCCGTTGCGGCCACCGAAACGGGCCTCGGGGAGCGCCTTCCAGCGGGCGGAGACTTCGGACGCGTACTCGGCCCCGTCGTCGAGCTGCTGCATCAGCTTGTCGAGAACGAACCACAGGGTGCCGCGGGCATCCTCCGAGGGGTCGACGCTCTTCGCGAGGTCGGCACCATCCAATACGGCGGCCGCTCCCCTCACCTGCCCCAACTTGGCGAGAATCATCCCCGTTCGCAGACTGCCTGCCAGCTTCGAGACCCCCCGAGCCGTCTTCCTGTCCGACTCGCTGCGGGCGAGTACGGGGAGCAGGAAGCTGCTGCCGTAGTCTGCGGGATTGACGACTTCGATATTGCTCCCCACGACGACGGACAGTTCCTTCTGCACTCCCCCGTCCTCAATCGTGAGCGCCAGCGAGCTTCCTGGTTCCAATCGGGCCAGCAGATGCACGTAGTCCGCCACGCTGGAGATCGCCTCGCCTCCCACGGAAACGAGGAGACTTCCAGCGCTCACTCCCGCCAGAGGGCTCTCCGGATGCACCGCAGCGATCACCGGGGGACCACCGTTGCGGCCCGCCAGGTCCAACCCCAGGAAAGGTACGGCAGACACCTCTTCCACCCGGAAGATCCCTCTCAACGCCTCAGCTGTGGAATCGTCCTTGAGGCTCCAGGAACTCGCCTCGATCAGACCCCGTCGCGCGTCCACAAGAACGAGGGTCCGAACGGATCGCACGCCTCGCTTTCCCCTCACCCAGGTCGCCAGAAGATCTGCGTCTGGACTCAGGCGGCGGACGGACTCGGCGAGCTTCGTTTCGCGGCCAAAGAAACGTTCAGGAAAGAACGGAATACCGCCGGGAGCCGCGGACAGGACCTGGTCGAGGACGGGCTGAAGCAGCTCCTCTCCGGTGTCGCGATCCAGCATGATGAGGTTCCAATCCTCCCCAAGGCTGCGTAGCAGATCCTCCCCAAAACCCTCAGATCCCGCGTAAGCCAGGCTTGGCCGGGGACGCGGGGACACGGTGAGCGTCTGCTCGTGACCGATCTCGACGGTCTCGAACCATGCCCGGCGCCCCGCCAGGGAAAGCTCGAGTTCGTGCTGGCCGGGACACACCTCGTTCTTGCCGGATTTCGCCGGGGCCCCATCGATGAGCACGACACCCTCGCTCCGGCCCCAGTGGATTTCCAGGTAGGCATGGGAAGGCCTCAGCACGATCGTGTCCCAGTCGAGGGCTCCGGGATCGAGTTCGTCGAGGACCACCTCGACCGGCATCTCGACCCGCTGGTAGCAGGGTGCGTGAAGAACGAGCTGGTGGGTTCCGGGCGAGAGTTCGCGCAGCACCATGGGCAGGGAGGCGCCCTCGTCTCCGCCGGCCTCCGTAACTCCGAGTTCGGCACCGTCGAGGCTCACCATGACACCAGCCGGTTGGGTTGCAACGATCAGATCGCGCGCGATCTGTTCCATCTCGCCAATCACTTCGACGCTGTCCCCAGCGGCGACTTCAACTCCCGATAGCCGGAACGCTTCGAAGCCGTGGCGCTCGAGGGCCACGTCGTGGGAGCCCGCCGAAACCGCAACCCTGGCCAGAGAACCGAGAGTGACCTCCGCCGAATCGACCAGCACCCTCTCGCAAGGCAGCGGCGAGCAGCTCACCTTCAGGTAGCCGACGAGCTTGCTGCGCAAGCCCTCGAACAGCTCCACGTACTTCGGGCCAACAATGTCACCACTCACCTCGACACCGGGGTGAAGGGTCACGAGCCGCTCGATAACCTCCGTGGCGCCGCTCTTGTCGCCCAGCGCATAGCGGCACTGCGCCACCAGGTCGAGCGCCCGCGCTTCGAGAGTGGAACGGTCGGCCGGACTCAATCCTTCTTCGAGGGCACTCGGCGTCGCGAGATCGCGAACGACCTCCGATGCCGCAGTCTCGGCCCGCTCGACATCCGCTTCGAGAAGGGCTTCCTCGGCCTCGTGTACCTTCGCCTCCAGAGTCGCGAAGACCGTCTGCTCGATCGTTTGCGTCTCGGGGCTGTCCTGGGCCAGGGCAGGCAGGAAGACGACGGATCCCGCGATCACCAGGCAAGCCGCCGCTCTCAGCGCCACCATCCCAGCCTCCTCTTGCGGCCCTCATAGACCACGATCTGGCCTGAACGATCCACGGCAAGCGCCAGAGCCTTCGCGAAAGATATCTCGCCATCCCTCGGCAAAGCGATTCGGTGCATCAGTTCGCCCGCTGCCGTCAACACAATCACGACGGCATTCTTCGCGTCCAACACGTAGAGCCGGCCGAACGCGTC
This sequence comes from Acidobacteriota bacterium, assembly GCA_024763475.1. Classification (GTDB taxonomy): domain Bacteria; phylum Acidobacteriota; class Polarisedimenticolia; order J045; family J045; genus JANTFM01. Next base: position 4,923 of record JANTFM010000163.1, read on the forward strand.
GATGCCAAGGTCCACAGGGCTCTGCACCAGCTCCGCGAGAGACACGACATGGAGACTCTTGCCGTCAGCCCCCACATGAACCAGGCTCTTCTGCTTCGCGTCGAGGATGAAAGCACCCCCAAAGGGGGCCTCGACAACCGCCCGCGGACTCGTGCGCTTCGCAAGCTCCGCGCTCACTGCCGGAGCCCCACCCGCCGTCAAGCGCAGGACCGCGTTTGCATCCCGATTGACAACCCAGACACTCCGTGGTCCCGAGGGAGCCAGCGACGTGATCTCGGCCCCCTCTGGAAGAGAGAAGACCAGGCCGCCGGGCGCCATCAGGCCCGTATCGCTGGCCAGCCACTGCCTCCCCCATGAGTCGTAAGCCACGGCGCGAATCCCCGGCATCTGCCGACGCTCCGGCGCAGGCTCGCCCGGAGTCCAGACCAGCACTTCGCCCTCCCGTGGCATCACGGCAGCCAGCCGTCCTTCGGGGTCGAACGCGAGGCCGGAGAGCTTCCCTGGGGCCACGACCAACGAATCTTTGTCCAGTTCGAAGGCGTTTCCGCCTCGAGTGGCACCATAGGCGAGACGATCCAGCGTGGTCGCGAGATCCGTAGCGAGCCGGAAGGTCGGCCTGTCGTCACCCGCGCTGAGCTGGGCCTCTCCAAGAGCAGCCAGCGCCTCCGGAACCTTCCCGTCGAGGAACTCGCTACGCGCCAGAACGAGCCAGGCCCGCCCCCTGCGAGGGAAATCCGGGAAGCGGGAAAGGAGTTCGAAGGCTAGCCGCCGGGCGCTTTCCTTGCGGTCGGCGAGGAGTTGGAGCCGCGCGGCCAGTCCCAGCGCCCAGGGGACCTCCTTGGCCTCCGGATAGAGTGTGGGCAAGGTGCTCAGGAGTGCAACCGCCTCCTCCCGATCGAAATGTTCACTACCGGGCAGCAACCTCAGGAGCGCCAGGCGCCAAGCGGCTTCCGGCGCGCTATCACTATCGGGAAAGCGGGCCTTCAGCTCTTCCAGGTGAGCCCGCGCGGAGGCGAGAGCGGCTTGGTCCACCCCCGCACTCGCCAGCTCATCGGGATCCGAAAGCGGCCAATCGAGGCGTGCGAGAGCCAGCAGGGCGTCATCGGCCCAAGGACTCTCCGCGTCCTTCGCTGCAACCTGCTCGTAGACCTGACGCGCCTGGGCAACTTGTCCGTCTCGCTCGAGATCCTGTGCTGCCTTGATTTGCCTCTCGGCCAAGGCGGTCTGGGCCAGGACGGCTCCGCCCGCCAAGAGCGCTGTGAGCAGGGCAAGGCTCCTGGGCATCATCACTGCCAACCTCCCATTCCCACGCGTAGATCCGTACTCTTCGCACCACCCCGGACGCGCACCACCTCCCGGTGGCTCCCCTGGCCGCCGGGATGCTCCACGACAACCTCGAGTTCGCCGGCCACCACGGGGAAGCCCTTCAGCGGCGTTCTGCCGATCTCCCGCGCCTTTCCTCCCCCTCCCGGCGTCGCCAGGACGCGGGCGTCGGCCGGAATCGAGAAGACGTTCAACGACCCAAGCGCGGGATAGGCCACGTTCTCGGTGTGCTGGTCACCCGAGACGACCTGCACGCTGATTTCCTTGCGGTAGAGCACCTTGCTCGAGGCGAGCACCAGGCGGTGGGTTCCCGGCGTGAGACGAAGCTTTTCCCCCGCCTTCCCCAGTCGCCGTCCCCGACGGTCGTAGACCGCCACGGGAAAGCTGCGTCCGGCCGAAACGACCAGCGTTCCGAGGGGTGGCGGATCGAGACTGACAACCTCCAACGCCTTCACCCAAGGCTCCCGGGTCTGGGCGGCTTCGAGAGAAAGCTCTCGGGGCACCCGCCCCTTCACGCTGAAAAGCAGGACATGGGACTGGCAGAGTTGGAGTGGCAACTCCGTCGGAGTTCGCTGATCCAGGCGCCTGGTGTCGAGCGTGATACGCGCCTTCGACGGATTGCTGTCGACCGGCACGCTCACCATGCGGGGCTTCGCCTCGAGGGAAATGCTGGCACCGATCTCTTCCGGGGCGAGCGTGCGGGACCCCTCGTAGCAGGGATCTGCCACCTCGATGACGATCGCCTCTTTGCGGTCACCGGGGAGATGCAGTTGACCTGTTTCGTCGAGCAGGATGCCGTCGCTAACGACCCGCAGGGCAAGCTGGCCGGGGTTGGTAAACACGGGCACGAGGCGCTCAGGCGCTGTGAGGCGAATCGCGTCACCAAAGCCCCCGAGTCTGGCCGAGAGCCAGTCCTCGACCGGCCGACGCGTCTTGCCCAGGGGATCCTGTCCCAGCCATGCGGGCATCGTCCAAGCGCCCGCCACGAGCGCCAGCAAAACGATGACGAGCAGGAGGCTGCGCATCAGGGTCGCGCCCCGGCCCTTCCTGCGGCGCTCCTCTTCCTCGGGCTCCTCGCGACGGAGCTGGGACGAGGTCGGGCCATCGATCGCGGAGGGCGGCGGAATCTTCAGGTTGGAGGGCACCCCACCCATCGAGGCCAGGATCGCATGCAGTTGCTGCGCGAACTCGTTGCCTCCGCGAGGCCGGGAGTCGGCGTCCTTGGCGAGAGCCGAGGTGAAGAAATGCTCGAGAGCCCCGGGGAGGTCGTCACGGAGCTCGCCGATCGGCATCGGCGGGTCATTGACGATGCGGTAAAGCACCGAGGAGATCGTATCTCCGGAGAAGGGGCGCTGGCCCGTCAGCAGCTCATAGAGAGATACAGCCAGCGAGAAGAGATCCGCACGGCCGTCGATCGTGCGGCCGGCGATCTGCTCCGGTGCCATGTAGTTCGGAGTTCCGAGGAGAGTCTGGGTCGCCGTCAGCGACGTCCGCACATCCTTCGCCAGGCCGAAGTCCGCAACCTTGAGGGTCCCATCCTCCAGCAGCACGAGGTTGGCCGGCTTGATATCCCGGTGGATGATGGCCGCCCTGTGGGCCTCGTCGAGCGCGAGCGCTGCGTGGATCCCGATCTCGAGCACCTTCTGCACCGGAAGCAAATGGCCTTCCTTGGTGTGACGATCGAGGGATACTCCCCGCAGGTACTCCATCGCGATATAGGGATGCCCGTCCTGCTCACCGACATCGTAGATCGTCACGATGTTGGGGTGATTCAGCGCCGCGGCATTGCGCGCCTCGCGCAGGAAGCGGACCCGCGTCTCCTCCTGCTCCGCGGCAGGCAGGCCATCGACGCTGGAGAGAACCTTGATGGCAACCTTGCGGGACAACGCAGGATCGCCCGCCAGGTAGACTTCGCCTACCGCCCCGCGACCGAGCAGGCTCTCAACTTCATATCGTCCGAAGGTCTGCGATTCGTTTGAAGACGTCATCGGCTCTCTTGCGGCATGCGCCGTGGGATCATCGAATTAGGAGGCGATTGAAGCCTAGGCTCCCTGACAACATGTGTCAATGCGGACCTTTCGGCGAGTTTTGGACCTCTCTATATCTCCCCGCTTCGCTCCGCAGGGTGGAGGATGTAGAGTGGGCCCCATGCTGATAAGTCACTTCGAGAGGGACCCGGAGCTGGAAGCGATCGTCTCGGTGGGCCTCGTGCAGGCTGAAGGGCTCAAGGAGGGCGGCTGCCCCGAGCTTCGAGAGGAGATCACACAGGCGGTCGCTGCGATCCGCAGGCGCTTCGAAGGGATGACGGCAGGTCAGATCGACAAGCTCAAGCCCGCCAGGGAGCTCTACCGTTCCCTCGGAATCGAACCCACTCGTTACCGGCCAAGCCCCGAAGCCCTGATGCGGCGGCTGCTCAAGGGCGGAGACTTCCCGGAGATCCATCCCGCCGTAGACCTTGCCAACCTGTGGGCCATCGAGTCCGGGCTGCCCGTCGGGCTCTACGATCTCGACAAGATACGGGGACGCGAGGTCGCCCTCCGGCTCGGCCGGGAGTGCGAGAGCTACGAGGGGA
>JANTFM010000164.1 GCA_024763475.1 Acidobacteriota bacterium
CAGGGCGGAAGTCAGCAACGGCATCCCCTCCTCGGGCCTGCCCGAGTTACACAGAACCAGGCCCAATATGTTCTCGACATAAGCCGTGATGAAGTGGCCTTCAGGCAAGGTTGTTCTCGCGATGGTGAGCACCGGATTCAAGGTACGTTCCGCGCTTTGGTAGTCCCCCATCTTCTCGAACAGGTGGCCCAGTGAGGTCGCGGTCGTAATCGCTTCAGGATGATCAGATCCCAGCGATCGGGATTGAAGAGAGATCGCTTCCCGGTACACCTTCACGGCATCGTCGTAGCGCCCGAGGTTGGTCAGCATGCCCGCCCGGTTGGCCAGAACCGTCGCTACATCAGGATCGCTCACGCCGGCACTCTGTGCACGCCGCAAAGCCTGGGCCAGCGCTTTCTCACCTTCTTCGGTCTTTCCCTGGTTCGACAGGGCTGTCGAGAGGTTGTTGTAATACGAGAGCAGTTGAGGGGGGTCATCGACACCAGATTCACCATGAACACGGATCGCCTGGCGGTAATAGGATTCCGCCATGGCCTCATCGCCCAAAGCGGATTGAACGGCACCCATCAGGTTCAGCGTGTTCGAATAGCCGACCCAGTCTCTGGCGTCCTGCCTCGTGTACAGATCAACGGCGTGCGCAAGCGTGTCGCGAGCCGCTTCGTTCTCGCCGAGGTCGACTAAAGCAAAACCGTGGGCGCGGTACGCGTTTGCCGTCGATGGATCCTCGCGACGGCCCAACTCTTCGACCAGATCTATCGCCGCACGGCTTTGCGCTTCGGCTTTTTCGTAGTCGCCCCTCCCGACATAGATCTCACTCATCGAAGAACGCAGGTAGATTTCAGTGTCCGGATCGTTGCTTCTCAACTCGTCCAGATGGGTCTCCGCGTAAGTGAGCACATCGCGGACGGTGGCTTCATTCTCGCTGCCGTCCCAGGGATTGGCAGACCACAGGACCGTCTTGAGGAACTCCACCGCGCCTTCCGCGGTGGAAGCCTCCTGCCTTGCCCGATCTCGCTGTTGCGAAGCGACCCGCGCCTGCCAGGCAAAAGCCCCCGAGCCCACGAGCAGAGACAGCGCGATCAGGGATAGTAAAGCGACCGCAAGCCAGTTGCGCTTGACAAAGGTCCGAGTGCGGTATCCGAGACTGTCCGCATGGGCCGCCACCGGCATTCCATCGAGATAACGTTTGATATCATCCGAGAACTGAGAAACCGACGGATAGCGCCTTTCAGGTCGCCGGTGCAGGGCCATCAGCAGGATGTTGTCGAGGTCACCCTTGAGGGTTTTTGCAAGCCTGCCGGGAGTGGTCGCGCGCCGTGTGGCAACTTCCGTGGCCACGTCCACCGAGTCACCGGTCTTCAGTCGCGCGCTCGGACGTGGAACGGACAGCCCCTCGACGAAACGCAGCAGTTCCCGGTGAGAGGTCGTTTCGATATGATAGGGTCGCCGCCCCGTGAGGATTTCATAGCTCAGTACACCGAGTGTATAGACATCACTCGCTGTGGTCGCTTTGCCGTCAAGAATCTGCTCGGGACTTGCGTATTCCGGGGTCATCGCCTGGCGGCCGGAGATGAAGGTGTGACCCACGCGCTTCGTAGCCTCCGGCTCGATCAACTTGGCGATGCCGAAATCCAGCAGCTTTGGGATGCCGTCGTCTGTGACCAGGATGTTGGAAGGTTTGAGGTCACAGTGGACCACGAGATTCTGATGGGCGAACTGTACCGCCAGCGCGACCTTCTGGATCAGTTCCAACCGCTGCCGGACGTCCAGCCGGTGTTTGTCACAGTATTGGTCGAGGGGAAGGCCATTGACACGCTCCATCACCAGGTAAGGGTTGCCCTTGGCCGTGGTACCTCCATCGATCAGCCCCGCGATATAGGGGTGGGTCAACGCAGCAAGAATCTTCCGCTCGGACTGAAACCGTTGAATCAGATCCAGGGAAAGGAAGCGACCACGCACCAGCTTGATCGCAACCTGCTGTTTGTAGTCCTTCTCCCTGCGCTCGGCGAGGTAAACTGTGCCCATTCCGCCTTCGCCAAGAGTCGAGAGAATTTCGTACTTATCGATCTTCTGATCAACGAGATCGTCCGCGGCAGCTTCTTCACTCTCGACATCGAGAAAGTCGTCTGCCTGTTCGATCGCGATCAACACCGAAGCCACCGAAGCGCGCAGACGGGGATCACCCTCGCACTCTCGTGCGAGAAACGAGTCCCGCTCCTCGAGAGACAATTCGATCGCCTGATCACACAGATCAAGCATGCGTTTCGATGCGTATTCCCGGCTCATGATTTCTCTATTGACGGCATCGAATCAGGACCCGTCTTCATCTCCCGATAGAGCCAGCCGCGGGCAACTTCCCAACGCCGTTTCACCGTCGCTGGCGAGAGGTCAAGCACCTCCGCAGTCTCTCTGATCGTCAGGCCGCCGAAAAAGCGTAGCTCGACGAGATGAGCCCGGTCAGCATCTACCGCGGCGAGCTTTTCAAGCGCGCCATGCAGCATCAAGACATCGGTCTGGAGTTGATCCGGTCCGGAGGAGATGCCGGCGAGGGTCACACGAATTCCGCCATTGCGTTTCGCGGCGTTTCTCTTCCGAGCGGCATCGATCAGGATCTGCCTCATCAGTCGGGCCGAAAGAGCAAAAAAATGTGCGCGGTTGCGCCATTGTACGCGGTCCATCTCCACGAGGCGGATATATGCCTCATGGACTAACGCGTGGGGTTGAAGGGTCATCGCGGCGCTCTCATTGGCCAGATGCCGTCCCGCGACCCGGGTCAGCTCAGGGTACAAGCGGTTGAGAAGACTGTCTCGGGCGTCGCTCTCCCCTTCACTCCACCTGAGAAGCAATTCCGTCGTTTCTGTCACGATCTGCTCCTGCCGATAGGCTCGGTTTCGCGCACAGCCACCCCATTCGTGATTCCCACACCAGGATCACCAAACTCGACTGTTTTTGTCGTCTATTAAAGAAATACTGCGTTTTGCCTGTTAAGCCAACGTGGAATTGTTTTCCCGGGATCAAATACGGTGAATTGGCTGAAGGGCTCACGAGCCTTCCGGGCCAAGGCATCCTGCGAGGTGGGTCATCTGCTGCGAGGGGGTCCTTCTCGCGACAAGGGCCGCACTCGGCGGCGAATTTTCCGCCAAGGATATGAAGAGTAAGGTGGCGCTGTTTCTCGAGGGGGTCGAGCTTCTCTCGCAAAGGTCGCGGGTTCTATCTGCGATCGATCAGGGCGTCGAGATCCTCGCTGGCGTCCGGGGGTCGGGCATCAAGGAGGATCGCGATCCAGCGGAAGTCCTCGGTATACTCGAGCATGATCTTGACAATCATGGTCAGCGGGACGGAGAGGAGCATTCCCAGCGGTCCCCAGACCCAGCCCCAGAAGACCATCGAGGTGAAGATCACCAAGGTCGACAAGCCGAGACGCCTGCCCAGTAGCATCGGCTCGAGGAAGTTCCCGAGAGAGATGTTCACGACCAGGTAGATGATGGCGACCGCGATGGCGCGGCCGAGTCCGAATTGCACGAGAGCGAGCAGGATCGTCGGGAGGGCGGCGAAGATCGAACCGAGGCTCGGGATGTAGTTCAGCGCAAAGGCGACCAGCCCCCACATCAGCGGGAAGTCGATGCCGAGTGCCCAGAGACTCAGGCCGATCAGGATGCCCGTAGCCGCCGAGATCGCCGTCTTGATCGCCAGGTAGCGTTGGATCTCGACACGGATCTTGGAGAAACGGGCGCTTCCTCTCGAGTCGGTGCCGAAGGCAGCTTTGAGCTTCTCTGGAAAGACCGAGGCCTCGAAGAGAATGAAGATCGTCGTGACGAGGATGATCAGCGTGCGGGAGAAGAGCGTCGCGATCACCTTCAGCAGGTCGCCGACCGTATTGAGGATGATGCTCGCGTCGAAGAGCTTGGTAACCGTCTCCTCGGGAATATCGATCGAGTGGCTACGAAGCCAGGTCAAGGTCGAAAGAAGGATCTCCTGCAGACCGGCCTGGTAGCGTGGGGCCGCCTGGGTGAAAGAGTTGATCGATCCTCCCACCAGGGAGAAAATTCCGACGGTTACCGTCAGTACGACGAGAATCGTGATCAGGACAGAAAGCGGTCTGGGACACCAGCGGAAGGAGTGCAGCCAGTTGAGCAGTGGCAGGCTCAGCACGGCGATGAACATCGAGATCAACAGGGGCTGGATCAGCGGCCCGGCGGACCTGAGCCCGGCGATCACAATGACGACGCCCGCGACGATCAGCAGCGAGCGAGGTCCCCCTCCGTGGGTTGAGTCAGAATTCATGCAGAGCGCTCATTCGTCCTGTTCGAGGGCCGCAAGGATATCAGACTTCGGGCAGGGGGTCGGGGCCATTCGGGGCGATGCGCACCAGCGACCTTGCCAGGGAGCCTTCCCTGGTGGTGCAGTCATACATGTCATACCTCTCTGGGTCCGCGAGGAAGGACGTGCCATGCCTCTCTGGATCTGGGAAGGATGACGTGTTAGTGGCGAATCGTCTGTGACCGGGGAGGAGAACACCCGGTGTCCACACCGCAGGGCGTGCGGGGATGACCCCGCGACGAGGGTCCCGACAGGGAGGTCCCTCACATGTCTTGCCGGACCGCGATAGCTCTGCGACGTTGGGCCTCCTCCGTATACTTCCGGTATCCCGTCGTCGGTCCCCTTGCCAGGGCCGTCGATGGCTTGTCGAAACACGCAACGGCGGCCCGTGCAAGGACTCTAGACCTCGCGGATTGACCGGTCCATCCGCAGAGTCGTGGGTCACGCTCGGTTCATCTCAAGATCAAGGTGGCTAAGGTGAGCCGGGGGCACCCCACAATGTCTAGATCACATGAAAGTGGCCATCCCACGCCGATCAGCTGAGTTCGTCTGATCGGTGCCGAACAAAAGGAGGATGGCCGCTTTCATGTGATCTAGTCGTCGAGCTTGAGCACCGCGAGGAAGGCTTCCTGGGGGACATCGACCGAGCCCACCTGCTTCATCCGCTTCTTGCCCTTCTTCTGCTTCTCCAGCAGCTTGCGCTTGCGGCTGACGTCACCGCCATAGCACTTGGCCAGCACGTTCTTCCGCAAGGCCCTGACGTTGCAGCGAGAAATGACCCGGGAGCCGATCGCGGACTGAATGGCGACGTCGAACTGTTGGCGTGGGATCAACTCCTTGAGCTTGCTGGCCAGCTTCTGCCCCCGATCATAGGTGTCTTCATCGTGGACGATGATCGAGAGAGCGTCGACGGGTTGGCCGTTGACGAGCAGGTCCAGCTTGACGAGATTGGATCGCTGCCAACCGCTGAGTTCGTAGTCGTAGCTGGCGTAACCGCGACTGGCCGATTTGAGCCGGTCGTAGAAATCACTGACGACCTCGGCCAAGGGCAACGAGTACTCGAGAATGACCCGGCCGGGACCGATGTAGCGCAGGGACTGCTGGGTCCCGCGGCGCTCCTCCATCAACTTGAGCAGTGGCCCCACGAAGTCCGGGGGCGTCATGACGGTGGCTTTGATGAAGGGTTCCTCGATCCACTCGTAATCCTGCGTCTTGGGTAGCTTGGCCGGTGAGTGAATCTCGATGTACTCGCCCTTCTTGAGCTTAACCCTGTACGGAACCCCCGGGGCGGTCGTCACGAGGTCCAGGTCGAACTCGCGCTCGAGCCGGGACTGGATGATCTCCATGTGCAGCAGCCCAAGAAAACCCGCTCGGAAGCCGAAGCCCAAGGCGTCTGAAACCTCCGGTTCGAACTCGAAGGAGGAGTCGTTGAGCTGCAGCCTGTCCAGCGCGTCGCGCAGGGTCGTGTAATCACCCGGATCCGACGGGTAGAGCCCCGCGAACACCAGAGACTTGATTTCCTGGAATCCGGGGAAGGGTGTCTCGGTTGGATGGTGCGCGTCGGTCAGGGTATCGCCGATCTTGACCTCCGCGACCTGCTTGATGTTTGCGATGACCCAGCCGACCTCGCCAACGCCGAGACTGTCGCAGCGAAGCGATTTCGGTGTGAAGATGCCGACTTCCTCGACGAGGTATTCGTTGCCGGTGGCCATCATGCGGATCTTCTGCTTCGTGCTGATCCGGCCGTCGATGACGCGTACCAGCATGAAAGCCCCTCGGTAGCTGTCGTACCACGAGTCGAAAACCATGGCCTTGAGGGCTGCGTCGGGATCTCCTGAAGGGGGCGGCACCCGCGTAACGATCGCCTCGAGGATTTCTTCGATTCCGGTCCCGTCTTTCGCGGAAGCGAGGACGGCTTCTTCCGAGGGGAGGCCGACCACTTCCTCGACCTGCTCGAGGACCCGTTCTGGATCTGCCGAGGGAAGGTCGATCTTGTTCACCACGGTCGTGATCTGCAGGTCGTGCTCGATGGCCTGGTAGGCGTTCGCCAGGGTCTGGGCCTCGACGCCCTGCGCCGCATCGACGATCAGCAGGGCCCCCTCACAGGCGGCGAGCGAACGAGATACCTCGTAGGCGAAGTCCACGTGCCCGGGAGTATCGATGAGATTCAACTGGTAGTTTTTCCCATCCTTGGCATCGTAGGATAGCGTGACCGCGTGGGACTTGATCGTGATGCCTCGCTCACGTTCCAATTCCATCGAATCGAGCGTCTGCTTGACGAGGTCGCGAGGACTGACAGCCCCGGTCCTCTCCAGCAGCCTGTCGGACAGGGTGGTCTTCCCATGATCGATATGGGCGATGATGCTGAAGTTGCGTATGTACTTCGCTTTCATCGTAAGGTCGAGTCTTCCCCTGATCTGCCGCTCGGGTACGAAGGATCGCGCCTGCGGCGAACCCGGATCCTTCACGAGCCCTTCGGCTGCGGCCGCGCAGGTGTCCTAGGGTCACCACGTTTCGACGATCTTTGGCTCTCAACGTACTGTCAATTACGCGTTCGGGCCGAAATCGTCGAAGAGTACGGAGCGGACTGCCACCGCGCGCCCCCGCTTCGAAGGTTCACGAATCCATGATGTCGAGTCCCGCATGGAGTATATGGATAGGGTCAGTTTGCGCCACCGGGAGGGCGAGAGTCTCTTCTCCAGCCCGCACCCGCGAGGGATTCTACGGTGCGGCGTAGACCCTGGCTCCGGTCTTCCGCATCCACTGGGCGACCGCCTTGCCATCGCTCGTCTTGAAAACGGCTCCGGAGTAACCGTGACTCAGGGCGATGCGGCCGGTGGCGTCGACCACCCACTGCTTTCCGGAATCTCCCAGCCGGTTCCAGTGATGGCTGGAGACGGTCACAAAAAGGCTGGGTGGGCGTGCCTGGACCGCTTCGATCTCGGCCACCGAGTTGAAGTCATGGACGGTGAGTTCCGGGATGGTCTTCCTGGTCGCCATCGGCATCAGGACGAAGTAGACCCAGGCGATAGTCAGAATGACGAGAGCGGCGGCCATCTTTCGGATGCGCGATCGGTCCTCGCGAATGGCTTCACTTCGGATGGTGACCTGTGGTTCATTCTGGTTTGCGCGTCGTCTGCGCCGTCTCTTCTTCGGGTCGGGGAGAACGGCATCGCTGGGAATGCAAACCATCTCCTCCGCGAAGCGCTCGGATCGCGCCATCGCGTCCTCACTGAGGACCTCCTTCAGCCAGTTCAGCGAGACCTTGATCTTGTTCCGCAACTGCGTCATGCGCCGGGCCGGATCCATCTCTCCGGACACGACCATCGAGTCGACGACCTTCTGAATCTCCGTGTAGAGCGCCCGCCCGATCGCGGCGCCGAGGTAGAGGTCGGATTCGACCCGCTCCCTCAGGGTGTTCTCGCTGCTGTCCAGCTGATTCAGGCGGTCGAGGTCGACCATGCACTTCGCCTGGAAAGCGATAGCTTCCGCGACGCGACGAACCCAACCGGGTTCGCCACCCGCGTCTCCATCCAGAACCGATAGGGCGATATTGCGCTCCCAGATCGTCGCGTGAAGAGAGTACTCACCGATATTGACCTGGCTCGGACTGTCGAGATCGCGATGGGCGTCGAGAAGTTCGTGAAGCTTGACGAAGAAAGGGCGCAATGCTGCGGCGCGCTCCGGGTGCGGTTCCGGTTCTGGCGGAGGGCCGGTGTGCTCGCCCTCCTCGTGTGCCTCTCCGCTTGTCAGGGCGTCTTCCGGTTGGTCTGCGGCCGTTGCGCTCTCGGCGGGACTGGGGGGAGCGACGGGTGCACTCGCGGTGTTCTCCGCGGGCACGGCGGGCTGCTCCGTGAGATCGGAGACGGGACCGGTCGCCCGGTCATCTTCAAGAACCCGTTCCGGGCTAAGGGTTGCGCTGCTCACAGATCAAAGCCTCTACTGGGACTGTAGGACGCCGTTGACGAACACGTAGACGCCGTCGTAGGGGTTTCCCCCGCTCAACGGCGCATCGTCCGAATCCGCCACGAGGATGCGTACGGTGGGATCGGTTCTCAGCGTCATTTCCAGCCAGAACTCCTGGTTGGCGCCCTGATCGTCGGGTGAGCCATAGGCATCCACCTGCTCTCCCTGTAGACGGGATCCAACGGAGCCCTTGTAGTATCCGGAAGCGCGCAGCGGCTCGAGGGTCGTCATCGTCGTCAGGCTTGCAGGAAACGCGTTGTGGTCCAGGTAGTAGTTCTTGAAAGCGGTGTGAACTGTCCTGCCCTCTGCCAGGATCGCCTTGGTTTCCGCCGTCGTCACGGCTTGCGCAAAAACAGGGATCGCGATCGCGCTGAGGACTCCGATGATGCCGGTGACCATCAGCAGCTCGAGCAGCGAAAAACCACGCTCCGAGGAAAAAGTACTTCGCAGCTGTCTCAGCCTGTTCGTCCTGGTTCGAGAGCGCATATA
>JANTFM010000165.1 GCA_024763475.1 Acidobacteriota bacterium
CGGAGAGGACTTGGCCGGCACCCCCTGAGTGATCCTGATCGGCGTGGGAAATGACGAGTCCCTCGAGCCGACGCACACCGAGGTGACGCAAGCTAGCGAGCAGGGCCCGGGTGCCTTGCGCCTTTCTGTCGTCCGCAGCATCGACGAGAATACTGCGCCCATCGTCCTGCAGCAGCACCGCCTGTCCCTGACCGACGTCCAAGACATACGCGCCGTCCTCGGGCGGAGACGGCCACGCGAGTGGAAGAATCGGCCAAGCCCACAGGGCCAGGGTCGCTACAGCGGCCACGATCGTTCGTCCCCGCTGCCGCGTGAGGAGGAGGACACAGACAGAGCTCAGATGCAGTAGCGCCCAAAGCGGGCCGACCGGAGCCGCCAGCATTCCGGCACCCGGCCAGTGGGAGATCTCCTCTGCGACCGCGACGATCCAGCGAGCCGACAGGAGAGCGAGCAGCTCTGCCCAATTGAGGAGCAGGCTCGCGTTCTCGGGCAGCAGCACCCTGACCCAGGCTCCGCCCAGCGCCAGGGGAAGGGCCGGGAGGGCCACGAGGTTTGCCAACGGAGCCCAGACGGACATCCGCCCGCTCATCAGGACGAGGAACGGCCACGTCGCAAGTACCGGGGCCAGAAACACCAGCAGCTTGCCGAACAGACCACGCCTCTCCGCCGCGAGCACGATCGCCAGGCTGGCGCTCACCGTCAATGCGAAGGACCAGCTCCTTGCCAGCTGAGGGGCGAGAGCCAGAAGGAGGATCATGGCGCCCGAGAGTGCCGCAAGCGGCCTGGCCGCTCTGCCGGGGAGACGGGAACCACGACCCATCGCGACCGCAAGGCAGGCGCGGCGAACGGGAGCGGACGACGGGAGGAGACTGGCAGCAGCTCCCAGGGCACCCAGGGCTGCGGCCGTAACGAAGAGATGGCGACGCCCGACAACGAACCCGACCCCCACCGGCAAGACGAGGACGACGAGTCCGACGTGCAAGCCGGAGACCACCGCGATGTGCGCGAGCCCCGAGCTGCGAAGAGCCTCGCGGAGTTCGCCCTCGATGGCACCCTTCTCCCCGGCGACCATCGCCAGGAGCAGAGCGCGGGCCTTGGACTCCCTCGTACCCAGAAGGCGCGCTCTGGCCCTCGCGACGAAGGCGCCGCGGGCGCGGGCTGGCAGAGCCACAAGACCCCGCCATCCCGCATCCCGCACCCGTTTGACGCCGCGTGCGGAGAGCGCGCGGCCGCGTTGCGCAGATCGCTCCGCAAGGGTCGTGCACACGCGCGCTCCTGGAGCAACTGCCCGAGGAAGCCTGTCGAGCCATCCCTCCCCTGTCAGCGGTATCCGAACAACCAGGTGCATTCCGCGTTCGACCCGCAGCGTCATCCTCCAGCCCCACGCGTCGCGAATCAGGCTCTCGACCTCCCCCTCGACGCACCGTGCCTCCTCCGACTGCGCAGGCCGGCCGCTTCGTTCCGCACCCAAGCCCGCAAAGACCACGAAAACGGCGAGGAGCAACCAGCGGCGGCGGAACGCGTCATAACGCGCGAGCACGAGCAGCTTCACACAGACCAGCACAGCAGCTACGGCTCCCGAGCGCCCTAGCGACGCGCCGCTCGCGCAACCTGCCCAAGCGAGCAGTGCGACGATCAGTAGCTGCGAGCTTGCCCAACTCATGCGGGAAGTCTCGCCCGTGATTCGCTGGAAGAGCAGCACACAGCCAAACGCGCATCCCGGATCATGGAGTCTTCAGAACGCGCCCGCACCCGCGTGGGCCGTGCCGCCGCAGCGGCAGCGCAACCAGACCCTGAACCGACGCGCCCGCACCCGCGTGGGCCGTGCGACGCTCACAGCATGGATGATGCCGACGGTCGCGACGCGCCCACACCCGCGTGGTGGGCCGTGCCCTCGAGAACAACCTGCTGGAAGCCTTGTCACTCCTGCGAGAGCCGCGCTGTGAAGGCCTTGCCGCTCCTACAAGAGCGGGAGCAGAGAGAGATCGGGGAGACGGAAACGCGAGCGGAGGAGTCGAGCCCGCGCGCGCGAGAGCAGCCGCTCACGAAGCTCTGGCGTCATGTCCGGAGTGAAGCGCGCGATCTCCGTTTCAGCTTCCAGCTCCACGGCCGAACGAGAGGCTGCGTCAAGTTGCGAGAAGCACGCTGCGAGGAGCCGCTCTTCCAGGCGGCTGACCACGTCATCCTCGAGTCGTCCTTCTCCCTCGCCCGCCGCCAAGGCTCCGAGCGCCCCCACGATCTCATCAACAACGGGGCGTGGCGCCGCCGACTCCTGAAGGGCGGTGGTCACCCCACGCAAGGCGTCATCGAGGGAAGGATCGGGTGCCGCCCGCTGCATCCGCCGCCGGCCAACCCGGCCTTCGCGCAGGTCCTCCCATGCCTCCTCTACGGCCGGCGCACAGTAGGCCAGGCTGCGTGGCTTGCGGCGGGGCCTACGGAGTTCCGCAGCGTGGAAGACATCGTCCATGACTTCGAGAACCAGTGCGAGAGGGATCCCCGTGGCGTGCCACCGCAACACCCGCTGCAGGTCCTCCGGAGACAGGACCAGCGGACGCTCACGAAGCGCCTGAAAGCACTTCTCTATCCGCTCGAGATACTCCTGATCGCTCGGGAACTCGGGGGACATCACACGGGATACTTGAAGGCCAGCGCACGACGCTCAAGACACTTGAACAACAGATCGAGTGCACAGCGGTATTCCTTGACCGTGCCGCCCGTAGGATCGAAGAGATCGACACTCTCCTCCGGCTCGCGCACAAGGGAGACCTTGCGCAAGTGTTCCGGATGGTTGTCGCGGATCCACGCCCGGTGACGCCGCTCCATGACGATCACCTCGCCGCACCGGGCAAGCATCTCGGCCGTTGCCGCCTTGCTGCGATGCTCGGACGCATCGATACCATGCGACGCCAACTCTCTCAAAACCACCGGATCCACCGGGGCTCCCCCCATTTCGAGGATGCCGGCGGACGAAACCTCCACATGGGGAATCTCGAGTTTCTCGAGCAGATGACCCATGTAGAACTCAGCCGCCGGGGAGCGACAGATGTTCGCGGTACAAAGGTAGAGGATTCTCATCGATTCCTGTTCCGTTCGTAGAGCAGACGCAGGCCTTCAAGAGTGAGGTCCGGATCCGTAGCATCGACCCGCTCCATCAAGGGGCCAATGACCTCGGCCATGCCTCCGGTGAGCACGACGCGCATCGCCTCGCCAAGCTCCTCTTCGACTTTTCGGATCAGACCATCGACCATCGCGGCGTGTCCGTGGAGTATTCCGGAGCGAATCGAGTCCACTGAGTTCTTCCCGACGACCCGCTGGGGCACGCTGAGATCGACTCGAGGAAGCCTCGCCGCACGCGCGGAAAGAGCGTCCGCGCCGAGACGCGGTCCCGGCGCGATGATCCCGCCGAGATAGTCTCCACTCTTTGTCACGATGTCCAGCGTCGTCCCGGTGCCGAAATCAACGATGATGGAAGGGCCCGGATAGCGGGCGTGGGCCGCGACGGCGTTGACGATGCGATCCGCACCGACTTCCTGCGGGTTGTCCGTCAGGACCCGCAAGCCTGTTTTCATGCCGGGCGCGACCTGGAGTGGCTCCACTCCGACGATCTCTTCGATCGCGGCCATGACGGGCTCTGTCAGCGGCGGAACAACGGACGCGACGATGCCATCCCGCACGCGCGTTGCGTCGTCTGCCAGCAAGCCGCGCAAGAGCACGGAGAGCTCATCGGAACTCGAATCGCGCCGGGACGAGATCCTCCACGAGCGCCGGAGAAGCTCTCCCTGATAGGAGCCCACGACGATATTCGTGTTTCCGATGTCGACGACGAGTAGTAGCACCTGCGGCTAATCTCCCCAACCATGCCCTGTTCAACACCCGGAAAGCCCCGCTCAAGCGGAGTGAATCCGTTCGCCATACCGTATGGAGCGCCGCTCGCCGTCCCGGAGACGAACGATCAGCGCGCCATCTTCCCCCAATCCGTCGCCTACCCCACTCACCACGCTTCCATCGGGCGAACGCACGGAAACAGGAAGCCCCCGTCCTGCCAAGGAACTCTCGCGCACAGATTGTAGAACATCACGCCAGCCATTGGTATCGCGGCATGCGGGGAGCCGTCTTTCCAGTTCCTTCAGGGTCCGCGCGCTCACCTCGACCCGGGGCTCAGGTCCGGGCAGACCAGGAATGCTCCCTGCCACTCCTGCCTTGCCGGGATCGACCTCTCGGGGATCGGGCCCCAGGTTGAGACCCAGCCCCAGGAGGACCATCGCCTCGCCGGAGGGAGGAAGTCTCAGATCCAACAGGATGCCACCAACTTTTCGCGACCCCAGCACGAGGTCGTTGGGCCAGTCGAAAAGCAGTTCCGGACCGCCGCTCGTGAGCACGGCCTCCCGCACAGCAAGTGCCGTCGCAAAACCGTAGCGCCACGCCGTGGAAAGGTCCGAGGGAGGCTTGACCAGCAGCGTCCAGTAGAGTCCCCCGGGCGGTGAGACGAAGTCACGGCCCCGCCTTCCCTGTCCCCGACTCTGGCTGAGCGCAAGGACGAGGCTACCTTCGGGCTCTCCTTCCTCGTGAAGGCGGCGAGCGATGTTCATCGTGGAGTCCACATCCCCGAAGACGTGAAGCACACGCCCGTAGATCGGGTCTTGCATGCGCTCGAGCAGCGCCGTCCTGAACGCGGCGGGAGTCAAGCGGAGTCCGGCGGCACGAGGTCCAGCGCCATATCCATCGAGCGTACAGAGTGGGTCAAGAAACCCATCGACAGGCGATCCACGCCAGCCTCGGCGCGTTCCCGGAGCGCTCCCGGCCGGACACCACCGGAGACTTCCAGCCGACAGCGGCCGTCCGCGACCCTGGCAGCCTCGCGAATCTCGGCGAGGCCCATGTTATCCAAGAGAATCCACCCGACCCCGGCCTCGAGGCAGAGGCGGAATTCGTCCAGTGTCTCCACCTCGAACTCCGTCTCGGCGAGATCGTAGCCAGCCTCTGTCACGGCAGCGAGTGCCGCAGCAATACCGCCGATCAGTTCCTTGTGGTTGTCCTTGACGAGGATCTGCGAGTCAAGGCGCGCGCGGTGGTTCTCTCCACCTCCAACGGCCACCGCGTACTTCTCGAGCATGCGCAGGCCCGGAGTCGTCTTCCGCGTGTCGGAGACGGTGCATGAGCTGCCGGCGACTTCTTCCACTGCAGCGGCGGTCACGGTCGCGACTCCCGAGAAGCGCGCGATCGCGTTGAGCATCAGTCGCTCTCCGGAGAGCACGGCGCGAGCATCCCCCTTGATCCTTGCGATCTCGGTTCCTGCCGGGAGCTTCGCGCCCTCGGTGACCAGGAGTTCGACCTCCACGGCCCCCTGCCCGCGCCGCTCCAACTCGTCGAAGACGAGCGCGGCGATCGGGAGAGCCGCCACAACCAGGTCCTCCCGAGCAACGAGGCAGGTCTCGATTCGCCGGCCCCGCGGGAACAGCGCCAGGGTCGTGATATCGCCGCCATCACCCAAGTCCTCGTCCAGCGAGCGCCTCACGAGATCGAGGGCATCCTCTTCGGGGAAGACAGCCTGGCTCATCCGAGCTTCTCCAGCGAGCGCACCAGCTCTTCCAGGCGGCTCTCGAGGGAACTCACGCGATCCCTTTCCTTGGCGACCACGGCTTCCGGTGCTCGATCCACGAAAGCCGGATTCTCGAGCTTGCGGCGGCAGCCCACCAGCTCCTTCTCGATCTTGGCCTGCTCCTTCTCGAGCCGGAGCCGCTCCTTCTCAAGGTCGAGGGCCCCCGCCATCGGAATGATGACCTCCACGCTCTCCAACACCTGCGTGAGCGCTGCCTCGTCACGGGGAGGCTCGGTCTCGATCGTGATCTCGCTGGCCCGGACCAGGTGCGCGATGCGTTCGCGGAATCGCTCGATCGCGGCGGCGCCGCCTTCCCTCCGAGGGCGCAGCCTCAGGATCACTTCCTTCCCGGGAGAGATGCCGGCGCCTGTCTTGAGGGCGCGCGCACCCGAAACAGGCTCGATCAGCCACGACGCGACGAGTTCCCGCGCCGCAGCGCGATCGAAGGCCGTGGGAACCGGCACGGCGGGATCCTCGGGCGAGGGCATCTGTGCGACCGCCAGGTGATCGGGGTCCCCAGCGCGCCTCGGCAGGTGCTGCCACAGTTCCTCCGTGATGAAGGGCGCGATCGGGTGAAGCAGACGCAACGCGCCATCGAGAACATCCAGGAGAACGGTCAGACGCAACTGGGCCCGGCGTGAGCCACAGCCATCGCTGAAATCCGGCTTGCTCAGCTCGATCGACCAGTCGCAATACCTGTTCCAGAGGAAGTGGTAGATCTGTTGCGAAGCGTGGTCGTAGCGGAAGGCCCGGTAGGCCTTGTCCACGCTATCCACAAGGTCGAGATACTCGCCCACCAGGTAACGGTCCAGGTCGTCCGCTTCGTCGGCATAGTCGTCGAGGCGCTCAAAGCTCTCGTCCTCGGGCAACTGGAGCAGGATGAAGCGAGCCGCATTCCAGAGCTTGTTCAAGAAGGCGCGATACCCCCCGAGGCGCTCGTCGCTCAAGGCAAGATCCGAACCGGGCGACGCGAGGGCCGCGAGCGTGAAGCGCACGGCATCCACGCCGTGTTCGTCACAAATCGCCGCCGGGTCGATCGCATTCCCCCGGGTCTTGGACATCTTCAGACCTTCGGCATCCCGCACCATTCCGTGAAAGAGAACGGTGCGAAAGGGGACGTCGCCCGCAAGTCGCAAGCCGGACATGATCATCCGCGCAACCCAGAAGAAGATGATGTCGAAACCCGTGACCAGCACATCCGTCGGGTAGTAGCGCGCGAAGTCCTTGTCATCCTCGTTGGGCCATCCGAACACGCCGAAGGGCCACAGCTGGGATGAGAACCAGGTGTCGAGCACATCCTCATCCTGCCGGATCCGCTGACTGGAGCAGGAGGCACAAGCCTCCGGAGCCTCTCGCAAGACCATCACCTCGCCGCACGCCTCGCAGAACCACGCCGGGATGCGATGCCCCCACCAGAGCTGGCGTGAAACACACCAGTCCTGAATATTCTCCAGCCAGTGAAAGTAGGTCTTCTCCCACGATTCGGGAACGAAACGAATCGTCTTGCTCCGCACGGCCTCGAGTGCGGGTTCAGCCAGTTCTTCCATCTTGAGGAACCACTGGGTCGAGAGCCGCGGTTCCACGATGCAGCCGCTCCGCTGGCAACGGCCGGGTGCATACATGTGCTTCTTCGTTCCGCGGAAGAACCCCTTTTCCTCCAGCTCGTTCTTGATCGCCTTGCGGGCCTCGACGCAGTCGAGCCCCTCGAACGGTCCGCCGTTCTCATTGATCTTCGCATCCTCGGTGAGGATGTTGATCATCGCCAGGCCGTGGCGCTTGCCGCACTCGAAATCGTTGAAGTCGTGCGCGGGGGTGATCTTGACCGCGCCGGTCCCCGTCTCGGGATCTGCCAGGATCGCATCTGCGATGATCGGGATCTCACGCTCAGGGAAGAAGGGATGGATGACGTGTTTCCCAATGACGTCTTTCCAGCGTTCGTCATCGGGATGGACGGCGACCGCGGTATCTCCCAGCATCGTCTCGGGGCGTGTCGTCGCGACGACGATCTCCCCTCCCCCCTCGATGGCATAGGCGAAGGACCAAAGCTCGCCTTCCTCCGGCTCGTCTCGATCAACCTCCAGATCGGAGAGAGATGTGCGCAGCGCAGGGCTCCAGTTGATCAGCCGTGTACCCCGGTAAATCAACCCGTCTTCATAGAGTCGGACAAAGGTTTCGCGAACAGCCTTCGAGAAGCCAGGGTCGAGGGTGAAACGCTCCCTCGACCAGTCACAGGAGCACCCGAGTCTCCTCAGCGTTGAGACGATCCGCTGGTGATAGTGTTCCTTCCATTTCCAGACCTCCTCGACAAAGGCCTCACGACCCAGTTCCTGCCGACTCCGACCCTGCTCGCGCAACTGCCGCTCGACGACCATCTGCGTCGCGATTCCGGCATGATCCGAGCCCGGGTTCCACAGCGCATCGTAACCCCGCATCCGGTGCCAACGCGTCACGATGTCCTGCAGCGTGTAGTCCAGGGCATGGCCGATGTGGAGTGCGCCGGTCACATTGGGCGGCGGAATCACCAGCGAAAAGGATGGGGCGTCCCGGTCGGGGCGAGCCCTGAAGAGTTCGGCGTCGTCCCACATCTTGCCGACCCGGGACTCGTAGGTCTCGGGCCGAAAGGCTTTCTCCAGACTCATGACTTCGCGTCTCCTGGCTCATCGCCGGAGCGGGGAGCACTTTCCTTGATCAGTCGTTCCAGAAGATCCGGCAGCGCTTCCCACGCCACCTCCCGGATGATCTCCGGCGCCAGTTCCCCGACACGTTCGCGTGCGAGCGAGCGCAGGGTTTCAGAATCCATGGCTCCCGCATCCGCAAAGCTCCTGCGACCCGCCGCGGGAAGCGGAGCAAAGGCGGACTCTCCCAACCCGAAATCGATATCACCTGGTAGAGGGGCTCGAATATCTTCAAAGGACGGGTGAGCCGGCCCCGCTGGGAGCTCTCTCGTCAGCAGCTGTTCCTCGTCCGCGCTCACTTCGATCGCCGGCAGGGAGTCGAGCAACGCCGCGTCCTCCAGCGGCTCGTCCTTGGCATCCGTCACGGACCGCATCCGAGCCGCAGGCGCCTCGAGCTCTCCCAGGGGGTTCGCGTCTCGGGGCTCCGCTCCCTGCATGACGGGCTTCCGCTCGA
>JANTFM010000166.1 GCA_024763475.1 Acidobacteriota bacterium
CTTGAGAGCGCGGTGAGTCCATGACGCGGGAGAGGGCTTCATCGATATCGAGTCCGCCAATCGCATCGAAAACACTGTCCTCCGTGGGTCGATGTTCTCGGGAATCGGTGATTGTCGATGGATCCGATGGAAACTCGGGGGGTCCACTCTCGGGTGGCCGCGCATCCGCACCGACGAAGCGATTCAGCGCCTGGATCAGGAGGTCGTTCTCGGAGGGCTTCTTGTAGAAAAAATCTGCTCCGGCGTCGCGTGCCATGGAGCGGTAACGTGCGCCCTGAAATATCTTGGAGCCAACCAGCACCTTGGGGGCGATCCCGTCCTGCTTCAATCCCTTGAGGGTGCGGCAGAGCTTGAAGCCGTCGAGGCCCGGCAGCATGGGTTCCAGGACGATGAGACCTGGAACCGAGGCTGCCTGCTCCACGATCTGATCAATATCCGCAAGGGATGGAGCGCGGAGGACGTCGAAACCCTGCTCCTCCAACATTCTCGAGGTGGCTTGCAACGAGTGCGGTTCAAAGTCGATGACGAGCACCTGTTGGTTCACGATTCCCTCCACGGATCGAAGAGGATCCGCTCGAACGGACAATGGGTCTCTCCGGGCAGAACATAGGTTTCGGCATCGAGTGGTTCAATACGCCACCTGCCGGGATAAGATGAGCACCGAAAAGAGGACGAGGTGAACCCGTTTGAATCGACGTGAACTGGAGCTTGCTGGTCAGCGCCTGGCCGATGCGGGGCAGCGTCTGCCCCGGGACTTGCTGGGTGGACCCGGGCAGCTCTTCTGTTACTGGGAATGGCGTGCCCAGGCCGGTGGCAGCCGCCTGGAGGAGCCGCTCATCCATCTAGATGGCGGCGTTCGCTTGGAACGTCTTCGTTCGAG
Source organism: Acidobacteriota bacterium (assembly GCA_024763475.1). Classification (GTDB taxonomy): domain Bacteria; phylum Acidobacteriota; class Polarisedimenticolia; order J045; family J045; genus JANTFM01. Next base: position 881 of record JANTFM010000166.1, read on the forward strand.
TTCCGCCCGGGCGGAGGGTTGGCGCTTTCTCGTGGGGGCTGAGCCTGAGGACCTGGAGCTCCTTTCGGGTCGCTCCCGCCGGCCTGGCAGCGATCGCGAAGCGGCAGCAGCGGTCGAGAGGGCTTTCGGGGAGATCCTTCGGCGGGTCGTCGAGTCTTCCACCGGGCTTGAGCAGTACGCGCAGTCGACGCGAAGGGGGCGCTCGGGGGCGCTTGCTGTCGAGTTCGGCGCGTGGGCTCGTGCCAGGGCCTGGTGCTTTGTCGGGCAGCCGCCGAAATCAACCTGGGAGAGTGGGGTTCGCTTCCGTGCAAGGCCCGAACGCGGCGGGGAGCTCTTCGAATGGAGTGGGGCTTGCTCGGAGGAGGGGCCGTGGAGAAACGGCTCAGCTTCCGGCGGGCCGGGGTTCTGGTCCCCGGAGCCAAGCCTGGAGGGCGGGGCCTCGGACGAGACGCTGCCGCAGGACTATGAAGGACCGGCCATCCTCCTGGCACCTGCGGCGTCCTGGTGGATCCACGAGATGGCGCACGCGGCGTTCGAGCAGGACTCGGTCCCCAGGCCGGGTGGTGGTGGGGGCGCTCGAATCGTTGAGGATCCGTCGGCGGGATGCTGGCCGGCTGGATTCGCCATTGATGATCGGGGGCATACGGCGGCACGTTCCGTCCTGTGGGATGCCAACGGAATCCATGCGCCGATGCCAGAGGGTCATTTCCGGCGCGCCTCGTTGAAGGCGCCGGCGCGGCCATCTCTCTCGGTCACTCGGCTCGAGGTCGAGGCTTCGGCCCGCATCGCTCCGGATCTGTTCTCATCGAATGCTCCCGTCATTACGGTTGCCCGAGCCGGTCGCTACGATCCCATGAGTCATGAACTTCTCCTCGATGTCCATGCTGTCCGGCGGCAAGGGTCAGGACTCTCGGCGGCGCCCGGGAATCGCTTCGTGCTCCGCGTTGATGTTGACAGCGCCTGGCAGAACATGGTGGTGATCGCGGATGATCTTGGCTCTCCGCTCGGAGCGGCATCCTGCGCGCGACAAGGCTTCATGAACGCAGTCATGGTCGGCGCGCCGACGGTTGGTCTGGACTGTGTACGCCTGTCTAGATCTTATGTGTCCAAAACAAAGGGCTTAGCTCGATGAGGCCAGAAAGCTCCGAGCAGGTGAACAGGGGTGACAAGGGGTTGTCAGATTCGACAGCCCCTGAGCAGCTGGTCAGGGCAGGCTGCTCAGGAAGCCGGGGAAGGCGGAGCAAGCGTTCTGTAATCCTCGAGGTCACGGCGGATGCACGGGGCGTCATTTGGGGTCGCGGTTGGGAACAGGGTCAGGCTCCTGAGCCGGGGCGGCGCACTCACGGACCCGACCGTCCCTCCGGGTCTTTGGAGTGCTCAGAGGCTGAGCGGCGGGAGGTCGTTGAGCGGGCTCTGCTCCTCAGGGCAGAACTCGTCGAGGCGCTCAAGCTCAAGAGTTCAGAGCTTCGTGTTCGCGTGAGCATGGCTCGCGTTTGGGACTCGAGCGGACGCGACGCGGAAGAAGCGCTGTGTCGTCGCATCGAAACGGCCCAGGCCGAGCTGGGTCACGGAGAGTTCTTTTCACCCTGGGCTCGCGTCTGTCCGCTGCCGCCCGGGAGCACGGGCTGGCCGAGCCCGTGGCTTGCCGCGCTGCGCCGGATCAGTTCCGAAACGACAGCTGGCCTGCCAATCGAGGAGGGCCCGGGCTTCTTGCCGGGAGATACGCTGGCTGCCGATGCCTTCGCAGTGGCTGACCTCTTGCGAATGGAGGCTCCGCGTTGGCTCAGTGGCGCTGTTTCGGTTGGCACCCAGGTTGGTGCCGCGGGGGTGACCGTCTGCGATCCAGGCTTCGTCTTCGGAGCGGGCAGCTCAGACCGGGATGCCGAGGGGACGGCCATCGTGCCGCTGACGGTCGTCAACAAGGGGATCCTCGAGGCGCGATCCTCGGCCGGCCTTTCGATCGCACTCTCCTGGCGCCATGAGCCACGTCCCGGCTGGCGATCGCTCCGCCTGTCGGCAGGGCCCTGCGACGGGGCGTCGATGTGGCCTGGCGACGGCTGGCGTCTTACCAGTGTCAGCAGGCTCGGAGGCCAGCTCTTCGGCATGGGGCACAGAGTGGAGCGGGGATGCATTGCGGCGCGCTGGGGCCTCGTACCCATTCCCCAGCCATCCTGGTGGCTGTGCGCGATTCGTCGTGCCCTGGGCGAGGGGGTGCTCGATGGCACAGGACTCCCGGTGAAGGTCCCTCCGGTCTTGATTCGGATCCCGTAGACATCAGCCCGGATCCTTCATGAGGCCTCGTGGCGAAGACCTGCTTGCGGTTGAGTCAGTGCTTTCGGGGAATCTGATCGAAAGGCAGCTCTACAAGTCGTTGAGGGCCCAAATCGCCAATAGCTTGCGGGTCGAAACCGTCGAGAGGTGCTGATCTGACGACACCGGCGCGGCCGCAGCCGATGGGCTCGGGATTCATCCAGCCAGAGGCTTGAGTTGTCCTGACGTGCATCCGGGAGGGCGAGTCCCCAGATTAGCGGAGGGAAGACCCAGAAGCTTGGCAAAGGGAGAACCCGAAAGGAGCACGATGAGAAAAGGCGGCGGAGTTGCTTTCCTGATCCTGGTCATCGCGGTCGCGGTCGTGCTCTACCTCTGGGCATCGAACGCGAAGAGTGTCCTGCCGACCGTCGATACGGCCCGCGACGAGCTCGAAGAGGTCACCGGCCCCGGTGAACTGCCCAACCTGGAAGAGATGGAAGCCGCGACGGCGCAGCACGCGGACGACGTGCGGAAAGCCTTGGACGGTCAGTAGAGAGGCGCGCCGTGGCACCATCGAGGTGATCGTGGTACCAAGGGCGAATGGTCAACCCAAGCCGTGAGCCTGCTGGTCATCACCCCCTTCTCGAGGCGCGAGGTCTTCACGTCGGTCTGTCCGGTCGCGTGGTCCTGCGGGATGTCTCCCTGAGCCTGGCGTCTGGCGAGCTGCTTGCCATCGCCGGGCCGAACGGTGCAGGGAAGTCGACGTTGCTCCGCGTACTCGCCGGCGTGCTCCGCCCCAAGTCCGGGTCGGTAGAGCTCGAGGGTGACGACCTCCGCTCCCTCTCCCGGCGCGCCATCGCTCGCCGCCTGGCCTACCTTCCCCAGGAGACTTGGACCTCCTTTTCCCTGACGGTGAGAGATGTGGTCCGCCTTGGTCGTTTCGCGCATGTCGGGGCTCTCGCGTCTCTTGGAAGGCAGGATCTCGATGCCGTCGAAGACGCCATGTGCCGGGCTGATGTCCAGTCGCTGGCGTCCCGTCCGCTCCCGACCCTCTCCGGTGGTGAACGTCGCCGCGTGTTCCTGGCCCGGGCCATGGCGCAGCAGGCGCGAGTTCTTGTATTCGACGAGCCAACTTCGGCGCTGGACGTAGGTCACGCGTGCTCCGTACTGGACTTGCTCCGCATGCTGGCCGACCAGGGAGCGGCGATCGTGTTTTCTCTCCACGATCTGACCCTCGCTCTTCGTGGCCCGGGGAAGCTACTCCTCCTCGATCACGGCAGAGTCTCTGGGCGGGGCGATCCAGCAACCGTCCTGACCGGCGACGCGGCCCGAGCGGCCTTTGGCGTAGAGCTGGTCCGCGTCAACGCTCCGACTGCGATTGTTCCGGCATCGCCACAGGTCCCAAATCGATCCTGAAGAGCAACTCGAAACCGCGCGGTGGGCCCCAGGTCGATTCTGGAAAGCAACCCGGAGCCGCGTCGCAGATCCCGGGCGATCCCAAAAGGAAAAACCTGGAGCCGCGCGGCGGGTCCCAGGTCGATTCTAGAAAGCAATTCGGAGCAGTGGCCCATCGGTGGGGACTTCGACGCCGTCAGCTGCGACCTGCTCCCGCACTACGCCACTTTCGACGCCTTCCGGTGGATCGAAAGTGATCGGCGAGAAGCACTTCATGACTTCTACGAGACCCACGGTATCGCCCCGATGGATCGTCTGCCCCTCCTCCACATAGGGTGGGCTATCAGGTGCGGGACGACGGTAGAAGGTGCCGTGAGTTGGCGAGACGATGGTGAACAGTCCGGCAGCATCCAGCTTCGTTGCGTCCGCTGCCGAAGCGATCCCGGAGGATGCGTTCGGGGCCACAAGGGATCCCAAGCGCTGGCCATAGGTGCACGCCGTCCAGGGATTCGGAACATCAATGTTCTGTACCTGGCCACTCTCTCCGGGGGGGAGGATGAGGTCGTACGCGACCTGTCCCTGCATCAGGAAGCCGACGCGGCTGCCCGGCATGAGCACTTCTCCGACAAGTCTCTGCCAGCGAATCGTTCCGGTGGTGGGCGCCGAGACGATCCTCTCTCCCGAGCCGCTCTTGGTTACGATCGCTGCCATCGTCGGACGAATCATCGTTGGGCTTCCTCGGAAAATCCCGGGCCTATGCCTGGTTGCGCGGAGCGAGCCACTTCAGCTCGCGCTCCATGTCCTCGGAAAGGCCGTGGATCACTTCCTCCCAGTCGACCTCTCCCCGCGCGAGAATGGAGTGTGCGATACGCTCCGCAGCACAGCGCCCAAGGCTGTCCATGAAGTCCTCGTTCTCCAGCATCCATTTTTGGAAAGTAACCACCGTTGTCGGCATTCACCGCTCCCGATCTCTTCTTCGCGACCCGTTGCGCAAAATAGTACCCCGAATCATGGAAACGTGCGTGTTCTAACGGGGTTCATCCGCAAGAAGGGTGAGATCGTGCAGGCTCCAGATGCGGGGATTCCGCACGGTTCGATAGCCGGTCGACTGGTAGGCCATTTCGGCGAATCCGCTGAGGTAGGCCCGTAGCTCGTGCAGTGCCACGACTTCATCGACGTCCATCTGGCGAGCCGCCTTGTGCGGATCCATGTCCGACGTGATCAGCGCCTCGACTGCCTTCATCCCCTTCTCGATCTTGGTCCGCTCTTCTTCGCTCTCTGCGATGACGTTGTAGTCGTCATCGAGCTTGGTTCTGAAAGCACCGATCGAAAGCGTGCGGCCCTCCATGACGGCGAGGCGCGTGATCGGGGTCGCGAGCTGCATGACCGGTTCGTAGGGCAGGCCCGCCATCGCGTAGTAGCCGGCACCGGAGGCCTTGCGCAATAGAACGGTCAGCATCGGCACGGTGTTCGTGCTGTTGGTGTAGATCAGGGACGAGCCGTAGCCGAGCAGGCCACGTTTCTCGGCCTCGGGGCCAATGTCGAAACCGGAGACATCCTGCAGCCAGATGATCGGAATCCCATCGTCGTTGCAGGCGCGGGAGAACTGGCTGATCTTCGCGATGCCCTCGCGGTAGAGAATGCCGCCAGGTCTCTTCTCGCCCTTGCGTTCCGGGTGATCGGAAAGCGACGGGTTGTTCGCGATGATGCCGACGAAGAGGCCTGAGATCCTCGCGATGCCACAGACCATTTCCAGGCCGATCTCAGGCAGGACCTCGCGAAAGAGTGAGTCATCGACGAGGCGGGCGAGCACCTGGGACAGGTCAAAGGCGTGGCGGTAGTCCGGTGGGAAGATCTCGGAGAGTTCGCGTGGGTCGAAACGTGGTGGAGCGGCGGCTGCCTCTCTGCGGTAGTAGTCCACCGCCGACGAGGGCAGATTCGCGATCTCACCGCGAATGCGTTCGATGCAAGCCGGATCGTCGGGGACGCGGAAGTCCGCGCAGGAGGACTGGTGCACATGGACGTTCGGTCCGCCGATATCAAGCGACGTGATCTTCTGGGACTTCGCGCCCTTCACGAGGGCCGCACCCGCGATCACCATGTACGCCTGCTCCGTCATGTAGACGACATCACTGATGATCGGCATGTAGCCGCCACCGGCGATGCAGTCGCCGAAGACCCCGGCGATCTGCGGCACCCCCGCGGCTGAGAGCCAGGAGTTCCACTTGAAGATCGCCCCCGCACCCGTGCGGCCCGGGAAGGTCTTTGCCTGCTCGGGCAGGAAAAGCCCCGAGCAGTCTACAAGGTAGATCACCGGCACGCGCAGGCGGAGGGCCATCTCCTGGGCCCTTTCGATCTTCTCGGGAGTGCGCGGCCACCAGGAGCCGGAGGCCACCGTGTTGTCGTTGGCGATGACCATGACCCAGCGCTTCTCGATCTGGCAGAAGGCTGTGACGACCCCGGCTCCAGGGGAACTCCGCTTGTCCGGGCCGAGGAGTTCTCCATCGTTGACCAGGGTATTGACCAGCAGCGGTGTCGTGCCCGGGTCGATCAGGGCTTCGATGCGCTCCCAGGTGGCCATCTTGCCCTTCTTGTGGGCCCGCTGGACGTACTTCTCGCCCCAGCCGGCGCGAACCGCCGCGCGCTTGGCCATCAGCGCGTCTTCGAGCGGCGTCATCGCCTCGCGATTGAGCCTGGCGGCTTGCTCTGCAAGCTGAGATCCGATCGGGTGAAGCGTCATGCGAGCCATGATGGTGGTCTTCCTTAGCGGGATATCGGTTGGGCTACGAGCTCAGATCGAGGGTCTCGAGCAGGCTGGTGTCGTACTCGCCGGAGGAAAAGCCCTCCGTACGAAGAATCTTGAGATGAGCCGGGATCGTCGTCGGCAGGCCCTCGACGATCGCGCGGGAGAGGCACTCTTCCAGCGCAGCGATCGCCTTGCTGCGGGTCTCTCCATGGGCGATGACCTTCGCGACGAGGGAATCGTAGAAGGGCGGAACCTCGGCGGGTGCAACGATGTGCGTGTCGATGCGGATCGTACCGTCCTGCACCTCCGTCGGGAAATCGAAGCGCGTGATCATGCCGGGAGAGGGACGGAAGTCCCGGGAGGGATCCTCGGCGTTGATGCGGGCTTCGATCGCATGGCCGTGCAGCGGAATGGTGGACTGATCGAGGGTCAGCTTTTCATCCGCCGCGATGCGCAGCTGCCACTCGACGAGATCCACGCCGGTGATCATCTCGCTGACGGGATGCTCGACCTGCAGGCGGGTGTTCATCTCCATGAAATAGAGCTTGCCCTCGGGAGAGCGGAGGAACTCCACGGTCCCCGCGCCCTCGTAGCCCACCGCAGCGACGGCACGGCAGACGAGATCGCCGTAGTGCGCACGGGATTCCTCCGTCATGATCGGACTCGGCGCTTCCTCGACGAGTTTCTGGTGCCGCCTCTGCACCGAGCACTCGCGCTCGCCGAAGTGCAGGACCTTGCCCCAGCGGTCCGCGAGGACCTGGAACTCGATGTGTCGCCCGGCCTCGATGAACTTCTCCATGTACAGGCCCGGGTTCGAGAACGAGGCCTCCGCCTCGCGGCTGGCCTCGGTGAAGGACTGCTCGAGGGTGTCTGGGCTTCGGCAGATGCGCATCCCCTTGCCGCCACCGCCCGCCGTGGCCTTCAGCAGGACGGGGTAGCCGATCTCCCCGGCGAGCGTGCGGGCTCTGTCCACGCTGGTGAGCACGCCCTCCGAGCCGGGAATCGTCGGTAGTCCGGCGGCCTTGACGGTCTCACGGGCGAGCGCCTTGTCGCCCATCAGCCGGATCGCTTGTCCCGAGGGGCCGATCCAGGCGAGCTTGTGGTGATGGACGCGCGTGGCGAAGAGAGCGTTCTCTGCGAGAAAGCCCCAGCCCGGATGCAACGCCTGACAGTCCGCCTGCACAGCGGCCTCGAGGATCGCATCCTGGTTCAGATAGGAGCGCGCGGGGTGCGCGGGCCCGATACACAGGGCCTCATCGAACGCATCGAGCCACGGGGCGCCTGCGTCCGCCTCGCTGTACACCGCGACGGGCGAGATGGACAGCTTGCGGCAGGTCCTCGCGAAGCGGACCGCCACTTCTCCACGGTTTGCGACAAGGAGTCTATTGAACATGCGTTGCAGTATAGGGCGCGGAGACGAATCTTCAGAGAAGATT
>JANTFM010000167.1 GCA_024763475.1 Acidobacteriota bacterium
CTCCTTCGTTGGCAGCATGCCTGGACCTCGCGTCAGTTGCGACCGCGGACAGGAGCTTTGGGCACCAGGAGACCGAGGATCGCCACCGCAACCAGCACGGCGATGAGCCACGCGGTGCCAGGGAGACCGAGAATCGGGATCAACAGACAGGACGCCAGGAGCGAAGCCAGGGCGGCACCGAAGTGATCGGAGCAGGTCAGCACGGAGGCGATCTCGCGGCGGGTGCGGCCCTCTGACGCCAGCGCCCCCGCAGCTGCCGGGAAGACCGTGCCGGTCACGAAGCCAGCCGCGATGATCAATGTTCCCGAAGCCAGCGACGAGGTCATGGCGAAACCCAGGCTCAGGGGTATCAGGACCGACATCAGCAAGGCAAGGACCGAGACCGCTCGCAGGTCGAAGCGATCAGCGTATCCCATGAAGAGGGCTCCCCCGCCGGCGAGACCCACCATGAAGAGCGCGGAAAGCACGGCCATGTGACCGTAGAGCGCTCCCGCATGGACCTGGTAGGCAAAGACCAGCAGGAGCCACCAGCCCATCCCTCCCGCGCCGCAGACCGTCGTCAGATGGACGATCGCCGTCTTCCGGCCCCGACGGCGGCGCAAGGCGATCCACGCAAGACAGATCAGGGAGGGAATAACGCACGACACAACGAGCGCCCGGGGCCGGGCAGACCACCACCCTCCTCGCCCACCCGAGATCCGTGATCGAAGCGACAGGCCGTAGAGGAAGGAAGCGGGGCGCGCATCCCGGCTGGCCTCGAGCGCGGCCGCTCTCTCCGAGAGGGCTTCTTCATAGGCCAGGCTGCGATCCCGCGGAAGCTCGAGGCCGAAGAGTTCCGCGGCGAAGCCTGTGGATTCGATCCCGCGCGCCCGGTATCTCGCGGCGAGCAGCTCCGGGTCCACACTCACTCGCTCCGCATCCCAGCCCGCGACCAGGAAGCCATCGGCTCCCGGTACGGCCCGCACGACGGGAAACAGCTCCCGCAGCGTGCGGTACACGGAGGCTGCAAGGTCCGCCTCTTCACCCTCGAGGGCATTGGGAGGAGATGGCAGGGAGACGACCAACGCGCCGTCGCGGTCGAGGCGGTGCGCAACCTGCCGGTAGAACTCAACCGTGCCGAGGCGGGCATGGAGCAGGGTCTCGGCGGGAGGCATGAGGAGCAGGATCAGCGAGTAGCTCTCCTCGCCCTCCGCGAGGTAGGTCCGCAGGTCCCCGAAGTGCAGGCCGACGCGCTCGTCCTCGAGCGCCTGCTGGTCCTCGGCGGGCAGGTGATCACGGACGAGCCGAAAGGCCTTCCGGTCGAGTTCCACTAGATCCACCTGCTGCACCGGGTGCTTGAGAAGGTGGCGGAGGGTGCCCAGATGCAGCGTGCCCGCCGAAAGAACCCGTGCCGGCCGGGGAGAGAGGCAGGCCAAGCGGTGCGCCATGGACTCATGAAGCGTCGGGTCCGGGAAGCTCCCCGCGTATTGCCCGGAGAGGTAGAGCGAGAACGGAGCGGGGCCGCCGAGCGCGGAGAGTTGGTAGACGCTCTGCCGAGCATCGACCAGGTGGACTCCCGGCAACCGCTTCTCGAACGCCCACGCAAGGCTCGCCCGATCCGCACTCGCCGCAGCACCGAGGAAGGCAAAGAGAGCCAGGCCCACGGCGAGGAGTGCGCAGGAGCGCGGCGCAACAGGCAGCGCGAGCGCCAGGCAGCTCGCCGAGAGCAGGACGCTTCCCGCGAGAGGAGGCAGATACGGGGTCAACACGAAACTCGTGACGAGCCCCCCAAGGAGAAAACCCAGGGCCTCGACGACGTAGACGCGAGAGACGGCGCGTTCCTCGATCGTCACCCTCGTCGTCGCAAACGCGGCGATCAGCGTGAACGTGAACCCAACAGCAGCGCCTGCCGGCGCCAGCGCGAGGCCCGCAAGAAGCAGAGCCTGGGCCAGGGAACTCACTTCGCCCGCACCGGCCGCAAAGATCCCCGACAACCCCCTCAACCAGAGGATGCCCAAAGGCGCGGAGAGAGCCATGAGGGCATAGGAAACGCGCAACCAGGATTCCCCACGCTCGCGCGAGGGCAAGCGGCCGCAAAGCGCGCCGAGGGCGAGACCGACGAGCCAGGTCGCCAGTCCGATCCCCATGCCCTGCTCGTTGCCATCGAGCGCGACGATGAGTTCGCGAAGCATGGCGACCTGCGCTCCGAGCGCAAGGGCGCCGGCACCAAGGGACAGGAGTGACAGGACGCGAAGACTCACGGGGGCACTATAGCGCGGGAGGGAGGGGCCATGCGGGGGGACAGGCGTGGCAGGACGCAAAGGATCACCGGGGCCCTATCGCACGCGAGGGAGGAACGATGCGGGGGGCGGGCGGCATAGCCTCAGAAGCGCTGAGGCGAAACCGCCGTGTCTTGGGAAACGCGTCGTGTCTTGGGAAAGAAGAGTGTGAGAGGCAGCGGGGCGCGGTGTAGGGCAGGTGCCTTGAAGAGGAAGCGTGTTCGCGCGGCGCGAGGGGGAGGGACCCGGCTTCGCCTCAGAAGTCTCGAATTCTCTGAGGCTACGCCGGGTACTTTCTTCGTTCGCTTGCAGACGAAGACACTACGGGCAAGTCGAGGCCGCGCTGTTGATCTCGTCGTCCCGCGCACCCACCTGGGACTCACCCGCCAGGGGCTGCCAGGTCATCGCGCCCTCCGGAGAGTTGGCACGCACGAGCAGGAAGAAGGCGATGCCGGGCTCCGGGGTGTCCGTGTAGTCCATACCGCTCTCCTCGAGTTCGTCAGCCACGCACTCCTGGGTCGCCTCGCTGAAATCGCCACCCGTCGAAGCCAGGATGCCGAGATCGCCACGAACGACGTCGTAGCTCTGCGCACCCGGCAGATCATTCCAATCGAGCTGTCCGGGAGCTACGCTGAGAATGACCCGCGCTGAACCCGTCGTGCCGCTGATCTCGATATCATCGATGTTCCAGCCGCTCCCCAGCAGCGGGATGGACTGCACGACCGAGTAGCCCCAGCGCAGCTGGAACGCCGGCTGTTCGTCCGCCACCGCGGAGATGTCGAACTCCTGCAGCGTCCACTCCGCATCGGTCACCTCCTTCTCGGCGGACCACAGCGTGCTCCAGCTCGAACCGTCCGTCGAGATCTCGACGGTGATGCTGGCATAGGGAGCCGCCGCCATGTTCAACCAACGCTGGAAGGAGAGACGCGACCCCGTGACACCGCTGAGATCGATCGGTCCGGTCGTCAGGTAGTAGGGGCCTCCCACGGTGTTCGAAACATTCCCCGCGAGGTTGACACCGTAGACCGAGGAACCCGTCGCGCCACTCGTGGGATCGGGATTGAAGACATAACCTCCACCCTGTCCCGTCGGCGTCCCGTACTCCCATTCGCCGGTCGTCGACCATCCCGCACTCTGGTCAAGAGTCCACTCCTCGACGAGAATGGTGCCGCCGACCCGCACCTCGACACTCCGTGTCGTATCGCCCTCGTGATCATCCAGGTTCACGAAAGACAGGATTCCCTGGTACTGCCCATGATCGAGGTTTCGCGTCGTGTCGTTGAACGAGACCACGACGGAGAGCGAATCTCCCGCGGGAATCGTCCCCGTCGCCGCGTCGATCGTCACCCAGGAGACATCCGCCGTGACCTCGTAGTCCATCGCGGTCTCGTCGAGGTTCTCCAGCGTGTACTCAAGGCTCGCCGGACTGAAAGGTCCGCCGGCGTTGCCTTGGCCGGCAAGACCATCGGCCGGCGTCACCCGCAGGCCGCTGGCTGCCGCCGGTGCTCCAACAACCTGCACGGAGGGATCGCCAAAGATGATCCAGGTCTCAAACATATCGACTCCGCCGCTGCCGTAGTCATCCATCATCGAGGACGAGCCGGCAAAGCAGAGCGCCCCATAGCTCTTGTACGGGCGGTCCGTATTCGTCAAGAGCAGGTTGAACTCGTCCTGCCCCTCCATGGGCGGCGACCAACTCTGCGAGACAGAGGACGCATAGATCCCTATCGCACCCGTCGGAGCTCCATCGTGGGTCGCCCGGAGCCAAGCCTCACCAAAACAGGTGTCGTAGTGGTGGAACTCGCCGTTGTTGCAGGCGACCGAAACGATGAAAGGCAGCATGTCATCGTTGACGAGGGCGTTGACGTCGGCGACGTTGAATCCGGTCGTCCCCCAGGAGGTCGCGGAGCCATGACCGGTGTAGTTGACGATGCCACGCCCAGCGTTGAGCGCGTCGTGTACCTCGTCATCGGTGGCTCCAGGATCGTAGATCTGATCGACGAGGGTGTAACCGTCCCCCAGGAGCCAGCCCCGGATCTCGTCTTCGTGCTCGATGTCCGATTGTCCCTCGTCCCCTTGTCCTCCACCGCCTTGATCCGACGCGATGCCGGTCCCCCGCTTGAACCAGTCCTCTCCCGTCGCGGGCAAGGTCTCGTAGTCGATGGTGCGCTGCACCTGGGTATCCACATCCGCGGCGCTGCGCGCGGAGAAGCGTCCCACCATGATATCCGGGTAGTCGTCGGCCCCAGCCAGCTGAGCATAGGTCGGGTCGGCCGCGCCGTTCTCTCCGCCGACGTTGACGATGGGAGTCGCGACCTGCTCGGAGTCTCCCACGAGCAGCACAAAGGCAAGGTTGCTCGAATCGTAGCGATCCTGGATGTAGCTCTTGATCGAGGCTGCGTCGTTTCCGACCTCGGACACCTTCACGATGCTCGTGTTGATGCCGATCCCGTTCTTGTGATTGACGAAGTCCGTCATGTTGTCCATCCACGCGTCATGGCAGATGATCAGCATGTCGCCATCTTCGTCGATTGGCGCATAGTCGAGCTCAGGATCCCGTCCGCCATGCATCGACGCATTCAGGAAATGCGTGTCGTAGATGTCCTGGAACGAACGAACGGGATGCCGTGGATTCTTCTCGGAGTGAAGCACGTTCACGACTCCGGGCCCCACAACTCTCAATTCGACTGTGATCTCGCTGTAGGCCCGGAGGATGCGAGTGACCGGGTTGTACTGGAAAGGTGTCACTTCGACGACGACACCCCGGTGGTCGCGCATGATATAGGGAGTCCGCAGCGAGGCCATCGCCCGGGGAAAGAACGCGTCCTTCCCGTACACCTCGCCCAGCTCGTAAGGAACGAGAGCGGGGTCGATCTTGCGAGACAGATAGCCCTTCGAAGGAGCGATCGAGTGAAAACTCTCATCGTAGGTCGCCGTGAGGACCCGCAACTCCAGCCGCGCATCGTCGGGAATGATCACGCTTCGATTGACCTGAGGCAGCGCGGGGGCACCCACCTGGTGCAAGACGGGCTCGCTGTCGAGCCGGATCGCCTCGTAAGGCAAGCCCTCAACGGTCACGGTCTCGGTGCTGTACTCGCCGATCAGGTAGCGCAGGACGATCCGCTGGCCGTCATCGCTCAAGACCTCGGCGCTGGCCTGCGCAAACACCACGGGGAGCAAGAACAGGCAGGCAACCAAGAAAACCGGAAGTACGCGGATCGCTAGACTACTCTTCGTCACAAACTCATCCTCCAGACGCCGCGCTGCTCGCAGCGTCCCGAACCCCCATGCGTGTCTTGGTGACTCCTCGTTGCTCCCGCCCGTTGGCCTCTTATACGCCGATTCACAACGAGAGTCAGCCGCGCATTGTGTCTAACTCATTGCACAGCCCTAGTTATACACAGTCCCCAGCCTTTCAGCATAAAACCGTGCAGGGCAGCTCCCGTCCGCGTATACAAGGGGGGTCGGGTCCGATTCCGGACCCCGGGGAGATGCAATGGCGACTCCATATCGTCCTGGTCCGTTCACCTGGGTCCTGCTTGCAAGCGCAGCAGCCTTCCCCTTGGCCTTTCCCGAGGCCACGCCCCCGTTCTTCGAGGACGCCACGGCGGAGGCGGGACTCAGCGGAGTGCAGGCTTTTCGCGTTTCCGTCGCAGACTTCAACGGCGACGGCTACCCGGATCTCTTTCTCCATACCAAGCCGGATCACGCCTCCGGAGATGTGCTGGACAAGCAGTACCTCTTCCTGAACGAGCCCGGGGACACGCCGGGAAGCCGCAAGTTCGTCGACCACACCGCGGGCTCCGGAATCCGCAGCAACCGCGAGGGAACGACCGACGGGCGGCATTCCGACGGCGCGATCTTCGCCGACGTGGACAACGACGGCGATATCGACATCTTCACGAACGTCTACCTGCATCGCAGCTATGACCTCGCCCTGGGCAAAAACGATCTGCTGATCAATGATGGCAGCGCACACTTCACGCTGGCGGCAAACTCACCCTTCCATCTCGAGGAGACCTGGAACACGCCAGCGGCCGTCTTCATGGATTACAACAACGACGGGAACATCGACCTGTTCATCGGCAACTGGTACAAGCCGGACAGCACCTTGACAGAGGACAAGCTCTACCAGGGCCACGGCGACGGCAGCTTCACCAACGTCACGACCAGCTCAGGCATCGGCAGCCAACCGACCTGCGTCTATGCTGTCGCGGCCTTCGACTGGAACAACGATGGATTCACGGACCTCTTCGCCCCGCCCTACTCCCGCACCGTGATCCCCTCGATCCCGCGCCACTGGCGGAACAATGGGGATGGGACCTTCACCGAGGTCCAGGCGCAGACTCACTACGACGAACACCGTGGGGTCCCGTTGCTCGCGGTCTCTTTCGGCACCATGCCCCGGGACTACGACAACGATGGGGATATCGACTTCTTCGAGATCATGACTCACGGCGAGGGAGACGGCGCGGGACACCGGCACTCCACCGTCGCCACGAACAGCGCTGACGTGTTCTCCTGGGACTTCGACCGGGTTTATGACCGCGGGACCGAGGATCCTGACCTCACGCACCACGGGGACCATCACGCAAGCTGGTTCGATTTCGATGGAGACGGCCTGGTCGACTTTGTCCTGACCGAGAGCGGCTATGACAACAACCGCATCTACCTGTTCAAGCAGGCTCCCGACCACACCTTCTCCCCGCGAACCGTGGATTCCGGTTTCAACTCGATCAATGTCAACAACTACCCGCCCGGCAACGCGACACCCCTCGACTTCGACCTAGACGGCGACGAAGACCTCATCGTCGGCTTCGACGACTCGACCGGAATCCAGCTCTGGCGGAACCGGGTGGGAAGCGACAACAACTGGATCACCATCACCCTCGTGGGCGGCGGCCAGGCCGGCATGGCGAATCGCTCCGCGATCGGGGCCTGGGTCGAAGTCAGCGCAGGAGCGACGACCTGGACTCGAGAAGTCTACGCGGGTAACGGCCACGAGGGGCCGCAGAAGCCTCTCAGCCTCACCTTCGCGCTCGGCCAGGCGGCACAGGTGGATTCGCTTCGCATCCGATGGCCCAATGCAACCCTCAGCTGGACCGAGATGACGGATCTCGCGGTGAACCAGTTCCTCACGATCCACGAAGCCTGCGAAGATCCCATGGATCCGCACAACCTCCAGATTGAGACCGCCAGCCCCGACCTCCTCCTCAGTTGGGACGATCCCGCCGAAGCGGGGCTGAGCTTCAAGGTCTACCGTGACTCGGGACCTGATCCCGCCGCCTGGGGACCAGCCCATGCCGACAACGTCACGGACGAGGACCCGGGCACGCCGGGCATCCAGTACACAGACTCGGGTGCCGCCAGCGACGGTCTCACCTGGTTTTACCTCGTCACCGCCGTCAATTCGTGCGGCGAGAGCCCGCTCTAGGCTGGGATCTTCACCAGCCCTTCCCTGCATAAGGGCTGAAGGAAATGCCCGCAAACGGAACTCCAGAGTGGTGCCCAGGCCGAGCGGGAATCCCCGCATCGCGAATGACGGCGTCGTGCCCCGGCGGAGTCAGAAGGCCCGCAAGCCGGACCCCGGAGTGGTGCCCGGCCGAAGTCTTTGCCAGAATGGACGAATCTGGAGGTAACCCCGACGATGTCAGACTTGGAGCGTTTGAGCTTCAGCATCGAACGACCGCTCGCGGAACGTCTGGAACGAACCCGCCTCTCCGCGGGATACCAGAACCGTTCCGAGTTCCTGCGTGACTTGATCCGTGCCCGCCTCGTCGAGGAGGCGTGGGAGGGTTCCGCAGACGATGAGGTCGTCGGCACCATCACCCTGATCTATGACCACCACAAGCGGCAGTTGGGAGAGAAGCTCACGGAACTTCAACACGACCACCACGAGCAAGTCCTCGCCACGACCCATGTCCATCTCGACCGGCACCACTGCGCGGAAGTCGTCCTGACCCGGGGCCGACCGGCACTGCTGCGGGCCCTGGCCAACGCGCTGATCTGCCAGAAAGGCGTCCTCCACGGCGAGTTCACGATGACCTCGACCGGGCGCACCCTGAAGTAGCGATGAGACGCCCTGCACCAGGTCCCGGCCCCGTGGCGGCTGCACTTTTCATGGCCGCCTCGCTGCTCGCGTGCACGCCGACCGCCCGTGAAGACTCGGCGTCCTCCATGACGCTCACGGTCAGCATCCTGCCCCAGAAAGCACTGGTGGAGGCCATCGGCGGAGATCAGGTCACGGTGCAGGTGCTGGTCGCTCCCGGCCAGAGCCCAGCAACCTTCGAGCCCGGACCGAAGCAGATGGCCCAGATCGCGCGGTCCCAGGGCTGGCTCAGGATCGGGATGCCTTTCGAGAGCGCCTGGGGGCCACGCATTGCGGAGGCCTACCCCGGTGTGCGCATCACCGATCTGTCCCAAGGTATCGAGAAACACGTGATC
>JANTFM010000168.1 GCA_024763475.1 Acidobacteriota bacterium
TGCCCGGTAGATCGCTCAGAATCCACGCGCCCGACCACAGGAAACCTGCCGCAGCGCCGAGGAGGGCAAGCGGCCACCATCCCCGGCGGCGCACGACAACGAAGAGCGCGACCTGGAGCACGAAGAAGAAGGAGAAGAGAGGCGCTGGCTGGGGCTCCGCCACGCCGATGAGCGCCGGCGAAAGGAAGCCACCGAGCAGGCCAATCAGCGCGACGATCGGGCCGCGGCGCAGCGAGAGCGCGACGGCGGCCAGCGCCGTCAGCACGACCAGGGCGAAGCCGAGCACGGGATTGATGAGATCGTAGAGCGAGATGCCCGCGAGCAGGGCCGAGAAAAGCACGGCGACGCCGGCCGCCGACAAGCCCTGCGCAATCCGCTCGCTGCGACGTGCGAGCCACTCGCCGAGCCCGACGCAAAGCAACCCGGAGACGAGGCCGATCGCCACCCGCATGGCCGGAGTGACCAACGAGTTCTGGATCGAATAGTGAACGAGGAAGATTCCAGCGCATGCGAGAGCGGCGGCGCCAAACCAGACCGGCAATCGTGCGCCGAGTCGCTCCTCGAGCGAGACCTTTTCCTGCTCCACCGGCATCTCGGCCTGGGGTTCCGCCGGCACCTCGCTCCGGAGATCTGCCGGCGTCTCGGCCTGGGAATCTGCCGGCACCTCGCTCAGGAGATCTACCGGCATCTCGGCCTGGGGTTCCGCCGGGACCTCGCTCAGGAGATCTGCCGGCGTCTCGGCCTGGGAATCTGCCGGCATCCTGGTCCGGGGCTCTGCCGGAAGCACGGGAGGCTCAAGACCGGACGCGGGCGCGGAAGCCGCCCCCTCGCCGATCTCCGAATCAAAGTCCAGCACGAATTCGGAGTCGGGAGGGGCCTGCTGCCCGGGCTGGATCTCTGTCCGAAGCTCGGCTTGGGCCTCCGGGACGGGACCGGTCACCGGAGCGAGGCCAGACACCACGTCTGCCGTGGATTCGGCGCCTGTCGCGCCATGCATCGCGTCGCCGGCCTCGGGTACCGCGGCAACTTGGCCACCCCGGCCGCGGAACTGCTCCGCCCAGGCTCGAAGCTCGATCCAGTACGCCTGCTGCTCGCGCTTGAGCGCCCGCATGCGGCTCAGCGCGACGAGGCTCACCGCAAGCGCGATAAGCGGCAGCACGAGAACAAGAAACATGACGACGACAGCGATGGTTTCCATCTGTATAGCCTCCTGGGATGGACTTCACGCCGCAGATAGCAAGCAAGTCTCATGCCCACGTGGGAACCGTACCGGAATCCACCGGATTGCGTCACTCTAGCGTATTCTGAGGGTGCCAAGTGCGAAGAGCACTGCGCGGCAGGCCGCTCCCGAAGAACGAGCGCGGCCACCCGCGCAAAGAACGGACACAGCCGCCAACGCGGGTTCGGCGTATCCTATCTGCAACGCGTTTCCACCAGCTCGGAGCACCCGCGGCCCTTCCCATGAGATCATCCACAATATCCACGCCCGGCTCTTCCCATGAGATCATCCACATCATGAAGACTACTCTCTTGCGTTTCCTCCTCCTGAGCCTCGTCCCGCTGGCGGCTGTCGCGACCCTCCCGTGTGCGCTGGCCGCACCCAAGGCCGCGCCCCTGCCGGTCGGTCCCGACGGACGGGCCGTCTACCGGCTCGCCGAGCTCATCGATGTCGATGATCTCGCCGTATCCCAGCTCATCGATCTGGGCTTCCTTCTCGAGCGGCAGTCCGACGGCGTCGTCATTGCGTGGCTTTCTCCTGAGGGGATGGGCAAGCTCGAGGCACTCGGCATCGCTTGGAAGGAGATCCCGGACCCCGCGCTCGAGGCAATGCAGCGCGACACCCTGAGCGAGGCCCTCGACTACCACAACCACGCCGAACTCACGAGTGCGCTGCAACAGATCGCAAATGATCACCCACAGATCACGCGACTGATCTCCGCGGGCAACAGCGTGGAGGGCCGCGAGCTGTGGTGGCTCAAGATCAGCGATAACCCCGACACCGAGGAGAACGAACCCGGATTCAAATACATTTCCACCATGCATGGGGACGAGCCCGTGGGCACCGAGATGTGCCTCCAGTTGATCCACTACCTCACCGACGGCTACGGCACGGACCCTCGCGCCACGCGCCTGGTTGATGAGACCGAGATCTGGATCATGCCCATGATGAACCCGGACGGGAATGCTCATAGTCAACGCACAAACGCCAACGGCGTGGATCTCAACCGGAATTTCCCCGATTTCTGGGACGACCCCGACAACACGACTGCGGGCCGCGCCGTCGAGACCACGCTGATCATGAACTGGGCCGCCACGAACAGCACAACCCTCTCGGCCAACTACCACACCGGCGCCCTCGTCGTGAACTATCCCTTCGACAACAACGAGAACGGCTCGAGCACGGACTCCCCAACGCCCGACGACGACATCGTCCGGGAGATCTCACTCGAATATTCCGAGGACAACGGCCCGATGTACAACGGTTCCTTCAGCCAGGGCATCACCAACGGGGCGGACTGGTACGTGATCTCCGGTGGCATGCAGGACTGGAACTACAACTACGAGGGCGACATCGAGGTCACCGTCGAGCTCAGCAACTCGAAGTGGCCCGCCGCGAGTCAGCTGGAGGGACTCTGGCAGGACAATAAGGAATCGATGATCTCCTACATGGAGC
The DNA here is from genome assembly GCA_024763475.1 of Acidobacteriota bacterium. Lineage (GTDB taxonomy): Bacteria > Acidobacteriota > Polarisedimenticolia > J045 > J045 > JANTFM01. Next base: position 2,675 of record JANTFM010000168.1, read on the forward strand.
GGGTGCTCACGGGGGTACGAGGCATCGTCACCAACGCGGAGAATTCGGCGCCGGTCGCGGCACGCTTGAGTCTCGTCGGCCGTGACCACAGCTTCTTCACCGACCCCGAGGTGGGCAACTACCAGCGCTGCCTGCCCGCCGGCTCCTTCAACATGCTCGTTGAAGCCGACGGGTACGAGAGCCGCACGGTCCCTTTGACCATCACCGATTCCGCGGCCGACGCCACGGTCGTCAATGTCCAGCTCACCCCCCTGCCTACGACGCTCGAGTATGAGAGCCAGCGGCTGGCCGATGACGCGAACAGCAACAACTGGCTCGAGGCTGGAGAGGCCGGGCACCTGGCCCTGACCTTGAAGAACCTGGGCGACAGCGCAACCGGCATCAACGGCACGCTGCGGCCCCTGTCTCCTCACGCGCAGGCCCCGGGCTCCGGCTCCTGGCCCGATCTCGGCGCCGGCCAGAGCGGCGAGTCCAACCCACCCCATTTCGCGATCAGCGCGGCGGCGGACACTCCCCCGGGGCACAAGCTCTCCTTTGCTGCCGACTGGGAAACGAGCGAGGGCGATCGGGGGACGACAAAGGCGTTCTTCGTTCCCGTCGGAGTACCGTCGACCTCCCAGGAGGCGTCCACCGACGTCCCGAAGGACATCCTGGATAACAGCACGATCAACAGCCTGCTCGAGATCACGACCGACCGGCAGATTCGCGAGATCAACGTCCACGTCGACATCACGCATAGCTACCAGGGCGACCTGAGCGTCACGCTCATCGCACCGGACGCGACCGAAGTCCGACTGCACGACAAGAGCGGCGGGAGCGCGAACGACATCCTGACCTGGTATGACACCGAGACGCCGTCGGTGGATCCACTCGATCTGCTTGTTGACAAGGCGTCCCTCGGCACCTGGACCCTGCGAGTGGAAGATAGCGCAGGGGGGGACGAGGGCTCGCTCAATGCCTGGACCCTCGAAGTCATCGGCTCGCCATGGGAAGACCCGCTCGCCGCCGTTCTGCTCAGGAAGGTCTCGATCCTCGATGGAGGCCAGGTGCAGCTTGACTGGTGGCCAAGCTCCAGCGCCACGAGCTACCGGGTCTACCGTTCGCTCGATGCCTCCTCCGAAGCCGCCTTCTCGGACGTCAGCTCGGAAGACGCCGACCCGACGGACACCCGCTTCCAGGATTCCTCCGGCGGATCGATGCTTTACTGGCTCGTCTCCGGCGAAGGCCACACGGGCGAGGGCCTCTGGGACCATTTCGGACACTAAGGGATCCTGCTTGCGGCCTCTGCCTCTACGGAATTCGAAGGGTCTCGAGGTCGTCCGCAAAGCGGAGTCTTACGCCCGGGGGGATCTCACTTTTCAGGCGGGGCAACGCGGCCCGCAGCTCCGCGGAGAGGTGGCTGAGAAGAACCTGGCCCGCGTCGAGCCCGGGCAAGACCTCGAGCCAGTCTTCCCACGTGCAGTGGCGGCCCGCAGGATGAGCCAGGCCGCTGCACTCCGCGACGAGCAGGTCGGCACCGCGAGCAGCATCGAGCAGATCCTTCGTCATGGCGCTATCACCCGTGAAGACGATGCGCTTGCCCCGCGAGGAGGTGAAGGCGAGTATGAGAGCCTCATCCGGCGGATCCATGTGCTCGGCAGGCCAAGCCCGTAGCCCCGCGCCAAGGAAGTCGGTCTCCTCGCCCGCACGGATCTCCCGGCAGGCGAACTCGAAACTCCGCTTCCTGTCGATGAGATCGCCGTAGTGCGCCCGGTGCAGCGCATCGAGACGCTCTTCAAGCGGCTGCGGGCCGATGAGCGCAAGATCCTCATGGCGCGGACGCCGGAAGATCCCGTCGATGAGCAGGAAAGGCAGTCCTCCCACATGGTCACCGTGCAGATGGGTCACGGCGATCCCGCCCAGCCTCAGCGGATCCATCCCTGCGCGACCGAGACCCATCAGCGCGGTCGCCCCGAAATCGACCATCAGCGGTCGTTCCGCAAGGCCCTCGATCCAGTAGCAGGAATGACCTCGCCCCGCACCGTTGAACGCATCGCCTGATCCGATGACCGTCAGCTTCATCTCTTCCACACAGGCCTCGCTCTCAGCCGCCGATGCGCGACATCTCAACGCGTGTCCCGGAATCACCGCCGTTCTGGCGCAACTCCGAGTAGCGATCCTCCCGCGCCGCCCACAGCGCCTCGATCGAGGCACGAATCTCCTCGTCGGTGGCGCCACCGCGCAACATCTGGCGCAGGTCGAATCCCTCGCTCGCGAAGAGGCAGGTGTAGAGCTGCCCCTCGGGAGACAGACGCATCCGGGTGCAGCCGCCGCAGAAGGGTCGCGTCACCGACGCGATGATACCGAACTCCCCTCCCCCGTCGGTGAAACGCCAGCGCTCCGCGACGCGGCCTTCCTCAGCAACCTCGATCGCCTCGATAGGAAAGCAGGCGCCGACGCGATCGAGAATCTCGCGTGCCGTCACGACGTCGTCGAGGACCCAGCGATTGGTCATTCCCACGTCCATGAACTCGATGAAGCGGAGCGTGACCCCGCTACCATGGAAGTAGCGGGCGATCTCTTCGACCTCGGACTCGTTGATCCCCCGACGGATGACCGCGTTGACCTTCACCGGCGACAGGCCAAGCGCCGCGGCCTTGTCGATCCCGGCAAGGACCGTGTCCAGGGAGATCTTCGAGTCGCTGAGCCGGCGGAAAGTCGTTGGGTTGATCGAATCGAGACTGACAGTGATCCGCTTCAATCCGGCCGCACAGAGCGCCTCTGCCTGCTCGGCAAGCAGCGCGCCGTTGGTGGTCAACGCAAGGTCCTCGAGCCCCCGGAGCGCTGCCAGCTGCCGAACGAGAGACGGGAGCCCATGGCGTACGAGGGGCTCGCCGCCGGTGAGCCGAATCTTCCTGACGCCCAGCCCCACGAAGACTGCGGCCAGGCGGCGAATCTCCTCGTAGGAGAGCAGCATGCTGCGATCGAGGAACTCAAAGTCACTGCCAAAGGCCTCCCGCGGCATGCAGTAGACGCAACGGAAGTTGCAGCGGTCCGTGACCGAGATCCGCAAATCCCGGAGCAGGCGCGAACGATGATCGGCACAAGGCATGGCCGAGATCATATCGGCAGGCTGCCATCAGCACCAAACCGCTGCCCGGCGGCCCGTGCGCGTCCTTCATGACCCCGTCGCCCAGAATCCCCACACAGACACACGACCCTTGCTGATTCTGCTTGTCGGCTATCCTTGGTGACTCTCTCGCCCGCACCCGGCGCGGGACATCAGCCCGGGTTCTGCATGAAGCGTCGAGGCGAAACGCCGCAGATGGGTACTGGATGGCCTGCACAGGGCAGGTCCCGACGGAGCCGTGGTCGCAGGCCACTCCGCGGGGAGGGACTCGCGAGCGCGGGCGAAAAGGCCCGCAAAGGCCTGGCCAACGAGCAGATACGGTGTTTCGGACGAAGGACTCATGCATCGTCTAGCTCCGGACAGGCTTCAGCCGAGGGGGGCATCCGATCTGTTTGACCTTCATCTGCTTTCGCTCCAGCCCCTTGGTGGAGATCGGCAGGGAGGCTGCCAGCGCGTGCCACCCGAGCGCGTACTTCTCCAGTACGAGGCTGACCTCCTGGTTCCTGCGGAAGAGACTGGTGATCTCGGCGGGCAGGCACACGCTGTAGGAGTGTCTCGACTTCGGCACCTTGACCTCGACGCGGCCGCGCTCAACGCGAGAGATCTTGAATCGCCCCTGGACGCCTTCGGTGGCCAACAGCCCGCCTCCGCCGATCCACGCTCCCTCCAGCGTCTCCTGGAGCCACTGATGCTCTTTCAGCGCCCCACCTGCCTCCGAGACGTAGCGCTCGAAGCGACGGGCGTCTTCTTCCTCGAGGAATCCTTCCCCAGAGCACCAGCCAACGAGCAGGCGTACCTCCTCCTGGAAGAGCGCGATCAGCGCCGCACTGACCACGCAGTAATGGGGAAAGAGATACACGCAACAGGTGAGCCCCTTGACGAGAAAGGATGCATCGAGCACGGCGAGAAGAGAGTCGTCGTCCTCTTGCTCCCGTGCGTGTCGGCCAGCACCGGGTATCAGGTCCGCGTTCTCCCGCTGGAAGAACGCCGCAACGATCTCGAGAACCAGTTCCACACCGGCGCGCTCGAGATCGTCGAGTTCACGGATGCGTGTGTCCAGGTAGGCCCGAAGCGCCTCACCCACACTGGCGTACTTCCTTTTTTCTCTGCTGCCCCCATCGACTCCGACGAGCATATCTGCCTCCTTTGTCCAGGTTGACCTGGAAGGGAGGCTACGACGGCCCTGTCGCTCCGGAAGCAGCAAGCGAGCAGGACCCTCCCGGAATGGAAAACCCCCGGTGCCAGGGACACCGGGGGCAGTCCATCAATCCGGCCCGCATCGTTCATGAGCCCTTCGGCCGAGACCCCCTGTCGGAACGCTGGCCAGGCCCTTCGAGTCCTCTCGCCTTACGCGGCGCCGAACACCCTGCGGGCACGCGGCCCCTCTGCAGCTCGGGCATTCAGGACTCTGTGCGGGCCATCCAGCGCGCAGCGACGACGTCTCGGCTCAACGATGCATGTCACCGTGCGGCCTAGAAGCGCCAGGCAAGGCCGAAAGAAAGCTCCCTGCCGGAAAGGTCGATCGTGCCGAGACCATCGAACTGGTCCGCCATCTCGTCCTCGACGAAGGTCCACCGGGCCTCGGCGAAGACCGACATCGTCGGCGCGATCTTGAGGTCGAGACCAACCATCGTGTAGTAGCCGGTGGCCACACCGTCGGACTCGAAGACATCGTAGTCGATCGTGTCGTCATCGAAGATGAAGTCACCGACCTCACGGTAGTTCCACATGTAGAAACCGGCACCCGCCCCGACGTAGGGATTGAGCGACCGATCCCGGCCTCCCGGATAGAGGGTCAAGCCGAGCGTCACCGGAGCGATCTTGAGTTCGGAAAGATGCACGATATCGTCACCAAACTCGTCCACGAAATCGAGATAGCTAGAAGGCTGCGAGCCGTCGTAGATCCCCGTGGATGCGGTCACACTCGCTCTCGGCCCGATCGCCCATTCGAAGTCCACACCCCAGGAGAGATCCTCGAGTCCCTCAGGATCTCCACTGAAGTCGATGGCCGTATCGTCCCAGAACTGGGAACGGCCCTCGGGAGTGAAGAGGCCAAGGCGGAGGCGGGTGATCGCCTGGGTCCTCTGCGCTTGAGACTGTCCGCGGGGATAGTGCCGCGGCCCATCGGCGAGAACCGGCAGAGCCAGCAGTAGAGAGAAAGCGGTGATCAGTGTGAGTTGCAGCGTCTTGCGCATGATTGGTCTCCTCGGCCAGCCTCTCCTGTTGGCTCGGCCAGTCCACCCTCACTAAAGCAACGCGTATGCCAAGACGACCGGCAACATCGAGACAGCAGACAAGTTATTGCGAATAAACGTATTACTTGAATTCTTCCGCCGGAGCTCAGGCGCACTCCGACGAGCTTGTCCCCAGGAGAGGACAGGGCCTCGCAGCCCTTGGGTGACAACTCCGACCTGCAAGCCCGCGCCGCTACAGTAGAGAACTCGCGCCCTCGGCAGAATCTGTGGGTAAAGAACCGTCCATTTTCAGATTGCCCGCCGTTCCTGTGGATCCCGACAGGCGGACAGCAGCTGCCTTCGGCTTGGTGTGACTGGCGGCGTGAGGGGGCTTCGGCTCAGGATCCAGCACGGGGAAGGGCAAGCGGGAGTGCGCGGGGTCCCGGGGCCGCCGCGCTGCCTTCCTTCGCCTCGCCTCCCGCGTTGGGGTGAGGGAGGCGAGGCGAAGGACGACAGCACG
>JANTFM010000169.1 GCA_024763475.1 Acidobacteriota bacterium
CTCCCGCCGTGCCGGGTCGACGCGGAAGAGCTCCCCTTCCCCGAGCCCCCAGACGCTCCCATCAGCGGATGCCGAGAGTTCCTCGACCCGCCGGGGCCAGCGCTTGACGATCTGCTGCGTCTCGGGATCCACTTCGATCAGTTCACGCTCTCCCCCGATGAAGACCCGCCCCTCGGTGCCGAGCGCCAGTGCACGATAGGGGCCTTCCAAGGCGCTGAAGTCCTGAGCCAGGGCGCTGGCCATCAAGCCGAGCGTGAGCCCCGCGATCCCGAGGCGGTGCCAGGCCATCCGCTCAGCGCCCCGCGAGCCGGCGGAGTTCGGCCTGGGCTTCTGCCGGGAACTCGGCGGCGTCTTCGCACGCGACCAGCACCCAGGCGGCATCGGCGACGGCCTCGTCGATCCGGCCGAGTTGTCCGTAGACCCGAAGCCGCTCCAGCCGGTACCGGCAACCGAGAAGAGGAGGGACGCCGCGCAAGAGAAAATCCGGACGCGTTCCCGTTCGTGGCCGGTCGGGCTCCGCATCGAGAAGCTCGGTGTAGACCCGGGCGGCCTCGTCAAGGTGGCCGATCTCTCTCAGGCAGCGGGCAAGAGCCAGGCGCGCACCGTTGCGCCAGTCAGCTGCCAGGTCCCCGCGGGCTCGTACCTCTTCGAAATGTCCCATCGCGTCCCCGCAAGACCCACGCCGCGCGTATGCATCACCCAGACGCATGCGTGCGAGAGGATCCAGGGGGTCGTGCTCCACGGCACGACTCAAGAGCTTGATCTCGTCTTCGAACTTGTTTTGCTGCCGCGCGAGTTCGGCCTGGCAAATTCCGTCTGCGACGGACCGCGAGGGGCTCCGGGGAATGCTCACGGTTGCGAGAGCAAACGCCAGCAGCGCGGCCAGCACGCTCCACGTTAGACGTCCCTTTCTCTTGGGCTCGAACGAGGACCACCCGGCCGCGGCAGCGGGAATGAGCACGACGATGGCCGGCAGGCGGGACGACGCCGTGACGAAGAAGAGGACGGGAATCGCGGCCCAGGCGGCCGCAAGAACGAGAAGCGGACGGCCCCGCGCCTCCGGCACACCGGCTCCGAGCACAAGCCCTGCCGCGATCAAGGGGAGGGCCAGGCTGAGCGGCAGTGCGACGTAGCGATTGCTCCACATGGCCGCCGCGAGGATGGGAGAGCGGGACGGTGCCGCCGACAGGCTCCTGTGGTCCGGGATCTCGTGTGCGCTGAAGAGCAGCACGACCTTGTGGGCAAGGATCGCAGCGGTCTCGACAGGACGATCGAGAGTTCGCCGCAGGGTCTGCCGCAGGAAGAAGCGCTGATGTTCGCTCCCCCGCGTCAGTCCGAGGGCCCCCGGAGCCGTGTCGATCCGCTTCCACGCGAAGTCCGGCAGCAGGCCGCCGGACTCCTGATCGAACGCAGGATCGTTCCCGATGAAGAGCTTGATTCCCCCGCTCCATGACACGAGGACCGGATCACCGGCATAGAAGGTGTTTCGCAGGGAGACGGGTGTGATGACGAGCAGGCCGGGAACGAGCAGCAGGGCCGCGGCGCGCCAGGGTTGCATGCCAGGCCAGGGCCGCCGCCGTGCAAAGAACAGGGCCCACAGCGCGGCCACCACCAGGACGATCAGGGCGCTGGCCTGCGTGATCGAAGCCACGCCCAGGATCACTCCGGCGAGCGCGAGATCCTGGGCCGGATTTTTCTTTCGTGTCGCGATCTGCAGTCGCTCTGCGCTGATCAGCGAGAGCAGCGTGACCAGGGGAACCACGAGAAGCGTCGCGTCGTAGTCGATCAGCGGGCCGTAGACGGCCGCTGCACCACCAGCAATCCATGCGGCGCGCCGGCCCCGCCCCGGATCGTTCCCCGCGAGTCGCATGGCGAGACGTGCTACGAGGAAGACCGTCAGTGTTCCAAAGGTGAGCGAGAGAATTCGCGCCACCACGACCCCAGCACTGGGACCGAAGATCGCAAAAAGAAACGCCAGAAGGTAGGAGTCGAGCGGACCCTGGTAGTAGGCCGGCGTTCCGGGTAGCAACCAACCGTCGGCGAGGATCCTCTGTGCCTGCTGCTGGTGAGACCACGCCCCGGCAAGCGGATGAAGAAAGAGCGGATCGCGAATCGCGAGCAGCAGCAACTGAGCCCCTCGCAGCGCGGCTGCGAGGGCGGCTGGCACGAGGACACAGGGCTCAGCCCAGGAGGCTCGCGCCCCATGTGTCATGGCTCGAGAACCAAGGTGTGGATGGTCTCCCCTGGCAGGAAGGGAGTCGCCTCTCCTTTGACCCACGCCAGATGTCCGTCGGCATAGTGCGGCGAGAGAGGATGCCCGCTCTGGCCGGCCGGCATGTGGAAAATACCCTCGCTCTCCCGTCCCGGGGAGACCACCATCCGCTCGGACGCGCCGAAGGAACGACGCTGGACCCGCGGCATCTGCGTGTCCCCGGGGAGCGGAAGGACCGGCATGTCGAGGTAGCGCGAGAGGAAGGGAAGCGCACGACTCAGGGGATGACGAATGGACGAGCGGTTGTAGCTGCCCCAGCTTTCCGCAGCGAGTCCGCCGCGTCGTCGACCACCCTCCGCAATCTGCTCGTCGACGACGGAGAGGAAGAGAGCCCTCCAACTGCCGAACTCCGGATTGAGCAGATGTGCCGGACGCTCGCTGACCAAGCTCCACAGTGGCGCTTCGACCTGGCGAATGCGCATGCGGTAGTTTTCGTCCGCCTCCCTGCAAGGCTTGAGCAGGGGCTCGAAGGCCAACCCCATAACCCTCGCTCGGAATCTTCTGACCAGCAGGTAACCCACGGAATCGACCGACGCGGATCCCCCGCAGGTTTGCACGAGATCCCGATACTCCCGGCGCGAGGCATCCTCGTTCAACGCCGCGTCGTCGAGCTCTGATAGGAGCAGTTCACGCCAGCGCGCAAGGAAGAGTGCGCGATCATCGAGCTGGATGGCCAGCATGTCCTCGGGCGTCGCGGCATCGAGTTCCCGAAGGCCGTCGCGGATCTGCTTTGCCCGCGCGCCGTTCCCATAGCCACCGTCACCCATCCTCTTCAGTGCCTCCCCGTCCACCGTCCGGTTATTGGCAGTCCAAAGCCGCCCCTCCGGAGGGTCCACGATCCGCGGATACTCGGAAGGATCCAGCCAACCATTCCAGCGGCACGCCCCCTTGGCCCAGGAGACGGGAACGCTTCCATCGCAACCCTCGCGGCGGGGGATGGGGCCCGCCACGGTCCACGCAATACGTCCCTCTCGGTCAGCAACGACGAGATTCTGCGCGGGAAGCCCGCATCGGTTCGCTATCTCAACCGCTTCGTCAACGCTCGTCGCCTCCGCGAGTCGTAGCGTTTGCAGGTTGACGGCTTCCCGGTCGTGAGCGACCCAGCGCAAGGCACGCCGGCGGCCCCGGTGATCCTCGTCCCAAACAGGACCCCAGATCGTCCATGGCACGTCGATCAGCTCCGCGTCCTCGCCCTTGATCTCGATTCGCTCCTCATGGATCTCGTAGGCGCGGGACGCATCGGGCGTCAAGTAGCGATCAGGATCTTGTGGGTCGGCTTCGAGAAGAACGAGATCGCTCCAGTCACCCTGGGTATTCGTAAAGCCCCAGGCGATGGAACCATTGCTCCCCGCAACCATGGCGGGAAACCCCGGGAGGCTCACCCCGGTCACGCGGCGGGCACCCGAGCGAGTGCCTTCCTCCGGCAGGACCCAGGACAGTCTGTACCAGGTATTGGGAACACCCAGGCTCAGGTGCATATCGTTGGCAACAAGTGCACCGCCGTTCGCCGTGAGTCGGCCCGCGACCGCCCAGTTGTTGCTGCCCGGAGCGGGCTCTTCCGCGCGGGACGCGACGCCCTCTGGCTGCGCCCCCTCGGCCGATGGCTCCAAACGCAGATCGATGAGTTCCGGCCCTGGTATCGGGGGCGCGGCAAAGGGCGCTCCCCGCAGCGGTGCATCCCAGCTGCTGCCCCTGGGGTTGAGAAAACCGAACACCGGGGCGGGCAAGACATCCTTCATCAGTCCCAAGGCGGACTCCGAACCACCCTGCGATTGGAGGAAGAGGTACATGAAGTAGATCACCAGGATCGAGTCCTCACCCGCCCAAGGTTGTAGATCCGCGCGCAGCACGAGGTACTCGAAGGGAGGATCCTCGAGATTCGCCAATCCCTGGTTGACTCCGGAGGCATACGCGTCGAGGAGCTCGCGTTCTTCCTGCGAGGCGCGTGACACGATCTCCTTCGCGAGAGCACGAAAACGGTGCTTGCGATGGTGCCGGTCGGTCTCCAGCGCGAGGCGCCCCAACAGCGCCGAGAGCTCACCGGCTGCGCTGCGACGCATCATGTCCATCTGGAAGAAACGGTCCTGCGCATGAAGGAAACCGATCGCACGGACCTGGTCTACGCGGGATCGGGCATAGATCGTCGGGATTCCGAGCCCGTCCCGTTCCACCCGCAGCGCCGACTCGAGCCCGTTGAGCTCCACCCGGCCGTCGAGCTGGGGCAGACTCCCCGTCAACGAGGACCAGGCCCAGATCGCGGCGACAGCGAGAGCGACGACGACCAGTAGCGACAGTAGCCCCGTGATCCGCAGCAACGTCCTGATCCACAACCGGGTTGGCCGAGCAGCTGATTCCATCCTGGTCTCCCCCCGCGAACGGCTCGAAAAGCTCAGGGTCCACGGGAAGCACCCAACATACACCGCTCCGGCGAGACGGGCGCGTCAGGGCTCGATCCGCTTTGCTCATGAGGCTTCGAGGCGAAACGCCGTTGATCTGGTCTGGCTTGCCCGCAGCGAACCAGTTCCGACAGGGCTGTGGTCGGAGACAACCCGCCGGGAGGGCATTGCGAGTACACCGAGAAGGCCCGCAAGGGCCTCGCCAGCGGGTAGACACGGTGTTTCGCACGAAGGGCTGTGAAGACTCCGGGCTGTCTCGTGTCCCGACGCGGAAATCCGTCACGAATTCCGCCGGCCAGGGGCGTCCCTGACGGCGTTGGGCCTCCTCCACAGACTCCCGGTATACTCTCGTCAGCTGGCTTTGCCAGGGTCGCTGATCGCTCGTCGAGGACACCTAACGGGTTTCCGTGTCGGAACACTAGGGTTCTTCCAGCAACTCAAGGGAAAGGTTGTGGGTCGAGGGCTGAGAAACAGGTGTCGAGTTCATGTCGTCGTGAGCACTCTCTTCGTGCTGACGTGTCTTGTCCTGCCCGTCACACCGTACCTTGCCGATGGCGGCCAGGCAGCGTCCCATCCCAAGTGGAGCGACACGGCGGACCTCGGAGTCGTCGCCACGACGGGCAACACCCAAAGCACCAACCTGGCACTGTCCAACAAGCTCAAACTGCAATGGGGGCGCAGCGACCTCGAGTTCCATGTCAGTGCGCTGAGGGTGCAGACCACCAAGAGCTCGGTTCTCGCGAACTTCGATGACCCGGCGAACCCGCACCTCGATGTCAACCAGGTCAGCGAAACCACGAGCGCCCACTACGAGAGCCGGCTGACCTTCAACCAGAAGATTCACGATCGTCTGGGCTGGTTCTCGCTCCTCTCATGGGAACGAAACCGCCCTGCGGGCTACGATCAACGATCCAGCGTCGGTGCCGGACTGTCGTATACCTTCCCTGAGCATAAAGGCCAACTCCTGCGCTTCGAGGCCGGGCTGAGTGCCATCAGCAACAACCCGGTCAACGGGGACACAACCAACGACCTCGGAGCACGGCAAGCCGCCCGTTTCGAACGGGATCTGACAGAATCCGTCCGACTCGCCACGTTCTTGGAAGCTCTCGAAAACATCCGGGACTCCTCGGACTTCCGCGCCCACCTCGACACATCGGTCTCTGTCACGCTGAACCACCGCTTTGCTCTCAAGATTGGCTACCAGGTGCGCTACGATCACCAGCCGGAGAAAAAGGTCTACACCAATCCCTCCCCGGAACTCGGCCCTGACCTCGTCTTCTTCTTCGATACGACGAGCACCGTCTTCTCGACCTCACTGGTCGCGAAGTTCTGACGCGAGCGGAGAGTCCCGCCGGACCCCGCCGGGAGACGACTGTGGTCGAAAAAGGATGGCGCTCCGCCCCTTGACTTCGATCACTTCCGCCTCGAGTGCCCCCGCCAGTTGCTCGGCAAGCTCCCGGGCGGGCACCTCGCAGGACTTCCCAACAGAGATCTTGATCAACTCGCGCGCCTCGATGGCTTGTCGAGCCGACTCGATGACCGCGGCTTCGAGCCCGGCCTTTCCCACCTGAACGACGGCCTTCACCCCGTGCATCTCCGCGCGAAGGCGCCGCCGCTCCTTGCCGGTATCCGTGTAGCGCGCTCCCATCAACATTCCTCCCTTGCGGGCACCCTTGCTTGCTACCTGGCGAGGACGTCCGGGTGCCGGTGGCGTTGCCACAAGGGCTGTATCTCGGACACGGTGTCCGATCTGTGGCCGCCCCAAGTCACGAGGCATTCCGAATAAACAGTTATCTCACAGCAAGTTAGATCATGGCCCATCGTTTGCATGATTGCCGTTGCCACTCAGAGCTCCCAATGGAGAGATGGACAATGAATAAGACGGCAACACTCACAATCCTGGCAGTACTCCTCGTGAGCCTCCCGCCGGTCGCGTTCGCGCAGACGAGCACCGCGCTCGACCTTTCCGACAGCAGCGGAGGAGAGCTGACCACCGTCATCTCGAAGAACGCCTCTCCCGACCTCAACGAGAGTCTCGGAGACCTCTCGCCGAACGAATGGGCGCGGCTCGTCGTGCGCTACGTGCCGGGCGAATCGATCGACTCGCTGGCCACGCTGCTCGGCGCGAATATCCAAGCTGACTACGGCGACTTCAACACGGCCGTCATCGATATCGATCCTGCCGTTGTCAGCGATCTCCTCGGCTCGGGAATGGTGGAGTATGTTACTCCGAATCGTCCTCTCGAACACCTGGGAAGGATCGCGACACCCACGGCATCACAGAGCTCAGAGCCTCGCACAACGACGACGGTATCTCTCGAGAGCCACCTCCGGGTGGTGGCGGGCGTAGCCGCACTCGGCCAGAACGTGGGCATGGCACCTGGCAGCATCAGCGTCGCCGTGATCGACTCGGGTATCGCGGAGCACCCGGATCTCGCGACCGCGGATGACCCCCTCCAGAGCCGCGTGCTCGCGCACGTTGATTTCACGGCCAGTCCGACGGGCGCCTCGTTCGACCCTTTCGGACACGGCACGCACGTAGCGGGCATCATCGCGGGCAACGGAGCCCTGATGGCGGGGACGGGACAGCGGCCCTACACGGGGATCATGCCCGGTGTGAACCTCGTCGATCTGCGCGTCCTCGATGAGACGGGCGGCGGAAGCATCGACGGTCTTCTCGATGCACTCGGCTGGGTTCTCGAATATGCGGACACCTACAATATTCGCGTCGTCAATCTCTCGGTCGGGAGCGCGCCTTACGAATCCTACGAGACGGATCCCCTCTGTCTCGCCGTGAGCCGGGTCATCGACGCCGGCATCGCTGTCGTCGTCGCCGCGGGTAACCATGGAAAAACCGAGGACGGCGAGAAGCTCTACGGCGGCATCCTCTCCCCCGCCAACGCCCCGAAGGTCATCACCGTCGGCGCTTCCAATACCTTTGAGACCGATCCTCGTGGCGATGACGGTGTGACGACCTATTCCTCAAGGGGCCCGACCCGCTCCTTCCGCAGCACGGATGCGGACCTCGACGGCACGATCAGCGAAGACGAGAAGATCTATGACAACCTGCTCAAGCCGGACCTCGTCGCACCGGGCAACCGCATCATCTCCACGGCATCCTACGGCTCCACCCTCTATGAGGAGCACCCGGAACTGCGGGTCGGGGCCGACTACTTCGAGCTCTCCGGAACCTCGATGGCCACACCGGTCGTCTCGGGCCTCGTCGCCCTGATGTACCGGGCCCACCCGGGTATGACCCCCTCCCTGGCCAAGGCCGTGCTGATGCGCACCTCGCAGCACCTCGATGACTTCGGCCGCCTCGAGCAGGGCGCAGGCGAGGTCAACGCGCTCGCCGCCGCGTCCCTCGTCGCCGCACTGGTCGACGATCCGTCCGCCTTGGCCGCAGGGGATCCCGCGGCCCCTGGGTACGACCTGACCATCCCTCGTGTAGTGATGATCGCAGGCGAAGCTGTCCTGGTCGGACATGAGCTGATCTACACCGGTGGTTGGTACTTCGGTAACGAGCTCTTCCGCAGCGAAGGGATCCGCTGGACCGAGGACGGCGTAGGTAGTGGCGGGATCCTCTGGGGTGATGGCGTCCTCTGGGCCGATGGCATCCTCTGGGCCGACGGCTCTGTGGGCAGCGACGGCATCCTCTGGGCCGACGGCATCCTCTGGGCTGACGCCGCCCTCTCCTCGCTGAATCTCGCCGCCGAGGCGGAGCGTCTCGGACCCGATGGCATCCTCTGGGCCGACGGCATCCTCTGGGGCGACAGCCAGCTGTTCGGCG
>JANTFM010000170.1 GCA_024763475.1 Acidobacteriota bacterium
CCCCAGGGCGAGCGAGAAACTCTCCCAGGTTGATTTCGAAAAACTCTCCCAGGTTGATTCGGATACCGCGAAGGCCTCCGAGGTTTTTCGGCGAGCGCTCGACGAAGCAGAGGTCGAACTCCCGACGCAAACGACTGTGCCACAGGAACTTCCGGTTGTTACGACGGACCGGCCCACGCGGCTCGAACGCAACCAGGAAGAGGTTGAGGTCCGTGTTCCCAAGGCCGTTCCAAGGACCAGGGAGACCACGGACATCCGGATCGCCGCCGCCTCGGAGAGATCCTACGTCGACCACGAGGCCCCGGACGTGGCCGTGGTGACACCACGACCCGCCGCCCGCCCGTCGTCCATGCCCAGCCTGCAACCGGTGTCCCAGCAGCTCCGGACGGGAGTGGCTATCGAGCAGGCCGACAACGCGCCCGCGGTGGATATTCCCCGGGGAAACACTGCGCGGCCCTCGAAATCGGCGCCAGTCGCGGTTTCAGGCGCCGTCACGGGCACGAAAGTCGTCTACGACGACCATCCAGGAGATGCGCGGGAAGTCGCCGTCGCCTCCCCGCGTGCGAGCGCCGGCGCGGGAGCTGCTCCCAAGCTGGCGGCATCCCAGGGTGGCGCTCACGGGCTCGAATACTCGGCTGCACCGGTAGGAACTCTCCCGGGAAGCGCCACGGCCCGGAGAACGACGACCGGTGACGCACGGCTCGAGGGTGTCCGCAGCGCCCTCTCACGCAAATACGGCCTCCCCCTAGTCTCCGTGAGCAGCCTCGGACAGCGATCGACGGAAGCGGCACGATGGAACTTGCTCCTTCCCGAGATCTCTGATCTCCTGAGGCGCGCACGCAACCTGGGAGAGTGGTCAGGAGGCCGGGCGGACGAAATCACCGCCGTGAAACGCGACGGAAAGAACGTAATCATTCACTACCGGGACGGGGTCGTTCATGTCCTCGTTCCAACTGCGGAGGGATTGGCATCTCTTTTTGTTGCCAGGACCTCCGGCGCGAGAGAGATTGTCTCCAAGGTGCAGGAAGCCGAACATGCTCGACGCGCCCTTTACCGCTACACCCGAGGCTTGCCGTGACTCATCCAAACGCCACTACCAGATCCCGATCCCAGCGAGCCGTCCTGCCGCTGCTCGCGATCCTGCTCCTACTCGCACCAGCGATGGCCCAGGAAAGCGTACTCGACTCGCTCGAGGGCACGAGAAGCCGTGCCGTCTCGGCCTACAACGAACGGGAGTGGGCTGGAGCAGCGAAAGCAGCGGATAGCTATGCCGCCATCTTGGACGAAGCGGATCTCCCCCACGCCGGAACGGATTACGCTCTCGTCGCTTTCATCGGAGGACACGCCCGCTTCGAGCTCTGGAAGACCGATCCTGCAAGTTTCAGCTATGACTTCGACCGAGACGTACTCGGAGCGATGCACGAGAGTATCCACATTCTCCAGGACGACCCCTTCTTCAAGCACAACGTGCTCGGTACCGCCTACTTCGAGAAGCTCAAGTACGGCAACTTTCAGGATTTGGATCTCGAGAACCACGCGAACTGGCACCTGCAGAAAGCGCTTCTCGCACGCTACACTGAGCTCAGAGATAGCGATCGTACGGCGAAAGAATATGAATCCTTCGCGCGATACCTTCTGGTGTATATCGGGCGGGCCTTCGAGATGGCCCGCTATTCGAAGGTCCCGAACCTATTCCTCATCCGGGTTCGAGAGGCCTGTCGGATGGGCTTTGGGACCAAGTACAGCGCGCGTTTCGCCCAGCTCTACGAGGTCGTCGGCTTCGACTCCGGCAACGTTCGAGCAGGCGTCCTCTGGCAGACCGGGCTGGACCTGATGAACTCAGAAGGTGCCGACGCCGAGGACGTCCTGCAGCTCTTCACCGAGGCTGCAGGCGTGACCCGCGGCTTCGAAGAACGGGCGGAGATCTACCGGCAAATGGCGGATTTCGCCAGCCGGCAGGATGGCCACTCCTTCCGCCTGCGAGCGGTGGAGTTCGGACGCCTCGCGTTCAAGCTGAATCCTTCGAACGAAGAAATTCAGAAACAGTTCGGCACGAGTCTTCACGTGCTGTCCTACGCGCACTACAACTCGGGCCGCTTTCACGAGGCGCTGAAGGTCGCCCAGGAAGCCACATCCTTCAGCTGGGACGGCGACGAGGTCGCTTACTTCGACCTCTCGCGGGCCGAAGCCAACTTCGGCGAGAAGATGAAGGCGTTGAAGGACGCCCAGAGAGCCTATGAGGATGCGATGAAGACGTTCAGCGGAACGGAACTCCAGCCCTTCCTGCAGAACTACGCCAATATTCTGCGTCAGTTTGGACTGGGACGAAGGGCAGACCAAATCGAGGCTCGAGCGGCGGAAGGAGGCGGACGATGAGACGCGGCCTCGAGATTCTAGCGAGCCTGGCACTCGTTTTTCTTCTGTTCGCTGGTGCATCAACTCCCGCTCAAGCCCAGGCGAACGATGCCGCCAGCGCGTTGGAAGCAACCCTCGAACTCGAAACCGTTGAGGACCTCTACCGCATCGTGACGAGCTACCACATCATGCTCGAACAGGAAGGCGCCACGAGCGATGTCGTCAACTCCGTCGTTTTCGACGTCGTGCGTTATGTGGACGAGATCGACTCCCACTACGCCCTTGCCAAGCTGTTCATCAAGGATCCGCAAGTGATGGACGCGATCGAACAGGTTGTCGCGAAAGCCCACTTGCAGGCCGCGCTCTTGCACGCGCGAGGCATCGATCTCGAGGGATCGATAGACCAATACGAAGAAGCCATTGCCCTGATAGGCCACGATCTACGGGACTGGGACGGCATGATCGAGCGCCGCGCGAAGACCGGACTTCTTCCGGGCGCCTCCGAGATCGTCTTTGAGATGGCCACACCCCAGGACATCATGGAGGATCTCAGGCATTTCTGGGCCGCAGGAGCGGTGACTCGCTTCCAGATCCAAGAGTTCACCCGCGAACAGCGCGTCGGCCTACAGCTCGTGAGAGTCGGGGGAGCGACAGACCCGTTCTCCGAGGCTTTCTTCGCTCTGGCCGCGAAACGCTTCTCCCAACGCGCCGCACTCGGGCTCGAGGAATTCCGCGTGGTGCTGCCTTCAGGGCTCTACAACGCCTACTCCCCCGACCAGACGGTCGAGTCCATGCAGTTCAGAATCGATACTGGGGGAATCCCAGACCCAATTGTCCTGAATCCCAACAGCTTCAGCTTCAATATCACGACAGATGAGGGAGATGCTTGTCTGCCAACGATGACCCTCAACGGCATCACGCAGAAGAGCATGGTCGGACTACCCTTCGGCACCTATCGGCTCAAGACCCCAGCCGCTTGCGATCGTCGCCTCCCGGACAAGATCACAGTCGAGCAGCGGGACGAGGTCACTCTCCGGACGGAGCCGGAGCGGTTGGATATGGTTCGGGAAGGGCAACCGATCTTTCTCTTCGTGACGACACCCCCGGGGAGCACCTACAATCTCCGCTTCTGAGTTCGCTTTGGCACCGCGCAGCAGCAGCTGTTCACGCGACACGAGATAGTCTCATTCTGAGACGAACATGAAAGCCGCTTCGCTGCCCCCGTTTCGGCTAACCCATTTCTATACATCTGTTTGCGCACCTCCGCCGCCCCGCGGCACATCCCTTGCATTTCTCCCCGGTCCAACGTGATACCTCGGGTGAACGAGCAGTCAAGGGCTGGCTACCCCGGGATTGGCCGAGCGGCCTGATACGTTTGGGAGGGAGTTGGTCTACCGGTGGCTTGCCTTGCTGCTCCTCAACGAAGAAGGAGGCAGCGAAATGACCCGGCAGTCGAAGTTCACACTCAGCCTGTTTGTCGTGCTTGCCGTTTGGTTTGCACTCTCACCCACCCTCGCCGGAGAACGAATGATCGAGTTCCGTGTCGACGAACCGATCATCATCGGCGACCAGGTCTATGCGGGCGGAGAGATTGTTCTCGCTCATCTCCGCATTAGCAGCCTGCTCGAACTCCGAATCAACGGCCAGCATATCGGTCTGCTCCAAAACACGGGTTGGGGCCGGCGTCCGCACGGATCGAAGCCTTACCTCGTCTGCACGAGGCGGTCCAGTGGATTCTTGCAAATGGACCACATCGTCTTCAAGGGCAGTCTTGCTGAGCCTGCCGAGCTAAAGATCCGCGTGCAAGCCGTCGCTCTCCGTCCTGGCATCATGCCGATTCCTGGCCAGCTGCCGCAGCCAGAAACCGCCGTCGCGGCTCGTTGAACCGGGAGAGACTCATGCCCACCCGGGAGTTCCATTCGAGGCAGGTCTGCCCGATACGGGGCGGCCCCCTTGTTGGACCAGACCCTATCCCCCTCTTCAAGCCCGGAGTATGAAGGAACCCTGCTCACATTGTTGAGGACATTCTGGCACGTGGAGGCGACTTCACTCCTCAACGCGATGCAATCTAGGCACTTGCGCATGCATCGAGACGATCACCCTTTCCTGCGGCGGTCACAATGACTGCTTCGCGGTCACAGCCACAAGGCAAGGACCGATAGGTCTAAGAGCGAGGCAGAGACGTCTAGAACTGGGCGGAACCGCCCTCTCTCCCAGGGTGATATGCTCCCTGAGAGGGACTGTCTTGTGAATCCTGAGCAGATAGAGGCACTCTTCGAGACGATCCGAGAGTCCTGTCCACGGGGCCTGTGGTCGCGGGGTGTCGCCCTCAGCCGAGGTGGCAAGGTTTCATCGGAGCAAATCGCAAGCGATGAGATCCGCCTGAGGATCCCCACGCTCGGCCGTCTCGTCTCCCCGATCGTCTCGCTCTTTCCAGAGGACGAAGACTGGACCTGCGAATGTCCTTCTCGAGACGATGTCTGCGAGCACGTCGTGGCCGCCATTCTCACTCTCCGCCGCTCCCTGGAGAACGGCGAGGAGATCGGTGCCACAGAGGAGGTTGCTGGCCTCGTCGCCTATCGCCTCACGGTAGAGGGCGGTCGATTCTCCCTCCGGCGAGTCCTTGTTAAGGGAGGCGTCGAAGAGGAGTTGAGCACATCGCTGGCGGCAATTGCTCGTGGCCGGGTGGATGGTCCTTCGCTTGTCGCCAGGAACCACGACCTGGAGATTGAGCAGACGCTGGGGAGCTGGCGGCGAGGCATCTTGCCGCGAGGCCTTCTGGCACAGCTGCTGCCGATGCTTGCGCGATCGCAGGACTTGACGCTCGACGGGGAGCCCATTCGCGCGAATCCGGAGGCACTGACGCGTCGACTTGTTGTCGACGACCATGGAGGCGGATTCCGGATCTCGCTTGAGGACCATCCGGCGATATCGCGACGCCTGCCAGAACGCTTCACGCTCTGTGCCGGAGAGTTGCGCAGGACGATCGAATCCGGGCTGACGGCCCGGCAACGGGAAGACTATTCCAAAGGACAGACCTTCCCGGAAGATCGGGCTGCCGACCTGGTGACCAGGATTCTCCCGGCACTGCAGGGGAGAGTTCCGATCGAGACGCGCACGGAGCGCTTGCCTCGTACGAGCCGACAGAAAGCACGTATCGTGGTCGAAACCCGCCGGCAGGGCGAGATGCTGTCCGTGCTGGCGGGCATCGTGTACGGAGATCCGCCGAGCGCGCGCCTGGATGGGGAGAAGCTCGTTCACCTCCGGGGTGAGGTACCGATTCGCGACCGGGAGGCCGAGCGCACGATTCACCGACAGTTGTCGAGACTGGGGCTCGCCCCGGGTCGACGGACGGAGTTCGCTGCGGAGGATGCGGTCGCATTCGCTCGCAAGCTGGATCAGCTCTCCGTCCTTAGACGAGGCGAAGGGCTCGAGTCCTTCTTCCTCGCACCACCGGTTGAAGCCCGCATGACACTGGACGCGGAGTCGGGACGCTGTGACATTTTCTTTGAAACCCGGCCACACGACCGCAGCGATTCGCGGAACGTGCCATATCGGGGTCGTGCTGAAGCGGAGGCGGTTTTCGCGGCATGGCGCCAGGGCCACTCCCTGGTTCCGCTTCTTGGCGGGGGCTGGGCACCCTTTCCTGCCGGCTGGCTCGAGCAACATGGGCGCCGCGTACTCGATATCCTGGAGTCCCGAGACGAGGAGGGACGAGTGGCAAGAGCCTGCAGTCTCGAACTCGCCGAACTCGCGGAGGAGTTGGGAGAAGCTCCTCCGACCGCAGCCGAACCGCTGCGCGCCCTCGCAGCGGGTTTCGCAGAGATTCCTGAGGCCCCTCTCCCGACGGGCCTGAGGGCAACCCTCAGAACCTACCAACAACAAGGGGTGAACTGGCTCCGTTTCCTCCAGGATTCAGGTTTCGGCGGTCTTCTGGCAGACGACATGGGCTTGGGCAAGACCCTCCAGACACTCTGCGCCCTTTCTGGGCGCTGCCTGGTGATCGCCCCGACGAGCGTACTTCACAACTGGGCCGACGAAATTCGCCGCTTCCGGCCGAACGTGAGCGTTTCCGTCTATCACGGCCTCCGGCGCAAGCTGAATCCCGAGGCCGACCTGACACTGACCACCTATGCGATTCTGCGCCTCGACGAAGAGGAACTCGCGGCACCAACCTGGGACGCAGTCGTCCTGGACGAGGCCCAGGCCATCAAAAATCCCGCCTCCCAGGTTGCTCGTGCTGCCAACCGGTTGCGAGCTCGTTTTCGCCTCTGCCTGACGGGCACGCCGGTCGAGAACCGGCTTGAGGAACTCTGGAGCCATCTTCACTTCACTAACCCAGGCCTTCTCGGATCTCGTCGCGGCTTTGACGCACGCTACGCGCAACCCATCACGGATGGAGAAGAAGGGGCGGCCGACGCTCTGCGCCGCAGAATTCGGCCTTTCGTGCTCAGGAGACTCAAGAGGGATGTAGCACCGGAACTGCCGCCACGAACCGACACCGAGATCTATTGTGTCCTTTCGAGTGCGGAACGCGCGGTTTATGACGCCATCCGCGCAGCCACCCGCCATGAAGTCGTCGAACGACTACGCTCTGGGCAAGGAGTCATCGCAGCACTGGAAGCTCTCCTTCGCCTTCGACAGGCCTCTTGCCACACAGGCCTGATTCCTGGCCAGTACGCAACCGGTTCGGCTAAAACGTCCGTCCTAGTCGATCGCCTGACGCAGATCATCGCAGACGGCCATCGCGCCTTGGTGTTCTCACAGTGGACCTCTCTGCTCGATCTTATCGAGCCGCATCTTCGTGCCGAGGAGATTCGTTTCCTACGGCTCGACGGAAGCACCCGTGACCGGGCAGGCGTCGTAACTCGTTTCCAGACTGAGGGTTCTTCATCTAGCGTACTCCTGATCTCCCTCAAAGCGGGTGGGACAGGACTGAACTTGACCGCCGCTGATCATGTCTTCCTGATCGATCCCTGGTGGAATCCTGCGGTCGAGGACCAAGCTGCGGACCGCACACACCGCATCGGCCAGGATCACCCTGTTTTCGTGCATCGCCTCGTCGCGGAAGACACCGTCGAGGAGCGAATCCTCGAGTTGCAGAAGAGGAAGCGCGCGCTATCGGAAGCGGCTCTCGGCGGTGCGAGTCGCGCCGCCTCGCTCACACGGGACGATCTCCTCGCACTCCTCGATTGACCAGAACCTGTCAACCAGCTGGTTTCGAGCGCAACCGCCAGGATTGGGGTAGATTGTGCGGCGCGTGGCCCATGGAGGGTGCGCGACGAAAGGAGATTCCATGAAGCTGAGACTCGCCCTGAGCCTGCTGCTCATCGCAGGCTTGCTCGCCCCGGTATTCGCCACCGACCCTGTCCTCGACACAGACGAGAAGAAGACCTTTTATGCTCTCGGAAAACTCGTCTCGACCAATTTGGAAGCTTTCAGCATGAGTGAAGCTGAATACGCGGTCTTTGCGTCCGGCTTGGCTGACGGCGTTCTAGGCCGGGAGCCCAAGGTCGACATCCATGCCTTCCAGTCCAAGATCCAGGACTTGGCCCTCACCCGCCGGAAGCTCCTCGTCGACAAGAACAAGGCGAAAGCGGCGAAGTTCTTATCAACCTGGGAGAGCAAGCCAGGAGCCCAGAAGAGCCCCTCAGGCCTCATATACATTGAGACCAAGGCCGGCACGGGCGCTAACCCCGCCGCCACCGACAAGGTAACGGTGCACTATCACGGCACTCTCGCCGACGGGAGCGTCTTCGACAGCTCTGTCCAGCGCGGTAAGCCGGCGGAGTTTGAGCTCAACGGTGTGATCCCCTGCTGGACCGAAGGCGTCCAAAAGATGAAAGTCGGTGGAAAGGCCACGCTCGTCTGCCCGTCCGACATCGCATACGGCGACCAGGGCCGTCCGGGCATCCCACCGGCAGCCCCCCTCGTTTTTGAGGTGGAACTGATCGCGATCGCCGGCAAGTAGCCTCTTCCACCCCTAGAGACATTCCACGAACCCCCCGTGATCGCATGGGGGGTTCTTCAGTGTTGGAACCGATACTAAAAAACATCCGGCACCCCACTCACAGCGAAGCCCCCGGATGGAGGTGC
>JANTFM010000171.1 GCA_024763475.1 Acidobacteriota bacterium
CTGCCGACATCCCGGCGGACAAGGACGTCATCAAGTTTGAAGCGAAGGTCGGTGTTGCGACTTTCAACCACAAGGAACATGCCGAAAGAGGCATCGACTGCGTCACCTGCCACCACAAGACCGAAGGAGATGCGACTCCCGAGGCCTGCGGCAAGTGCCATGACAAGAAGGAAGTCAAGGAAGAGGCCCCGAAGCTGAAGGATGCCGTCCACAAGACTTGCTGGGACTGCCACACGAAGCTCCGCGAGGAAGGCAAGGACGCTGGCCCGGTGAAGAAGTGGGAGAAGAAGGCCGAGTGCAAGAAGTGCCACATCAAGCCGAAGAAGTAATCGTCTGCGAGAACAGTCGTCGTCGCAGCTGATGGCGTCTGAACATTGTCGAGTACGAGGGCGCCCTTCTGGGCGCCCTCTTCTATTGTGTCTTGGCAGAAAGCTGCTGTGTGTCTCGGAAGGGATCTACTGACCGCCTTGGCAGAAAGCTGCTGTGTGTCTCGGAAGGACCCCGCTGCGCGCCGCGCGAGGGATCTGCTGATCGTCTCGGCAGAAGCCTGTGCGCGTCTCGGGAGGGGCCCTCTGCATGTCTCGAAAGAATCTGGCGTCCACAGACGGAGGCTGGATGCGTCCGGCTTCCCCCGTCGTCTCGGCCCGTGTCGGGACGCATCCCTGCCATTCGCCCAGAGGACGAGGCAAACCTATCCGAACACGGGTCCTCGGCAGAATCTGTGGGTGGAAAACTGTCTGTTTTCGGATTTCCCCCCGTTCCTGTAGGTGCTGACAGACGGACAGCAGCTACCGTCGGCCAGGTGTGACTGGCGGCGTGAGGGGGCTTCGGCTCAGGATCCAGCACGGGGAAGGGCAAGCGGGAGTGCGCGGGGTCCCGGGGCCGCCGCACACTCCCTCTGGCAGGTCCCGTGCTGGATCCCGAGCCGAAGCCCCCTCACCCCCCAGTCACTGCGGAACGAGACTCTCGACCCGTTCGGAGACGACGACCGACCCGACCGGGCTGTCCACGACCCCGGTCTCTGCCACACCCGCGCCATGAGATCGCGAATCGAAGCCACGAAAAGGATCGCCTGCTCCATGCGAGGCCGGCGGGGCCTTTTGTTCGTCTGGTGTCGTGCGCGAGGAGAGCTCTCCACCGATGTTTGTCGAGGGCCTGAACACCCAACGGAAAGTCGCCACCAGAAGAGGATGTGAATTTCGTACTGCGCACGCCTTCCAAGGCGCGATGTATCAACAACCTGGCAAGCTAGCAGAGTTTGAGGACACCCACAGATTCTGCCGAGGACCCGGATTTCGTACTGCGCTCGCCTTCAAGAGCACTATGTATCCACAACCTGACATGTTGCCAGAGTCTGAGGGCACCCACAGAGCCCGCCGTGGAGCGAAGAATGTTGCACCTCGCCGATTCGGAGAACTCATGCTGCGACGCGTCATACATCGAACAAATACGACATCCAGCGGAACGCTTCCAGCACCAGACGTGGCGTGCAACATTCTTCGCTCCACGGGGCACAGAGTCTGCCGAGGACCCGAAAAGCGAAAGGCCGGGCTGCGGCGCCGCGGGACCATGCACCGCAGCGCACTCGATACGAAAGGCCGGGCTGCTCTCCTCCAGGGTCAGTGAAGCGAGATCTCGAGCTGCGACTCCTCTCCGGCCGATATCCGGGCGCTGGCGCTGGCGCTTCGCCCTTCTGGACCCGTTACGCTCAGCCGGTAGTCGCCGGCGGGCAACGCGTCGATGACGATCCGGCCCGTCTTGTCGCTGTTCATGCCCCATCGCTTTCGCGTGGAGACGAAGGAGTGGAGCAAATGAGTGAGCTCTCTGCCCCCTTTCTCGCGAATCTGCAGCCGCACATCCGGAACCGGCGCATGGTCCGGCCCGGTGACCTGTATCGAGAGCACTCCGGCGCGCTGCACCGTGACCACCAGGGGCTCAACGGCCTCCGGACCGATCGCGACATCATCGACAATGGTCAGCGCCGCCCCGGGACCCAAGACAGCAACACTCCAGACACCCTCGGGGACACCGCTGAGGAGGGTGCTTCCATCATCGTTCGACCATTGGGCGAGGGCGGACCAGACCCGGCCGAGGTCTCCGTCTCCCATCGGGATGACACCCATGCCCGAGAGGGGCTCGCCGCTCTCGCTTCGGACTCTCACCTCTCTCACCCACGCGGGACCGAGGCTGACGGAGAGGTCATCGATCTCGTCATCCGCATCCAGATCCATGGGGCCGACAATCTCGGCCGTGCGTTGCCGGGCAGCGATGAGAAGGTAGTACTCCCCTTCTTGGAGCGCGTCGACCTCGAAAGCGCCCTCGTCATCACTGAAGACAGATCTCAGTCCGAGCAACTCGTCCGTGTCGTCCCGCCGGAAGACATGGACCTGGGCCCCCTCGATCGCGGAACCGGTCTCCGCCTGGGTCACCTCGCCAAGAATTCGGCCCTCTGGGATCACGATCTCGAGCCGCAAGGCGTTGTCACGAGTCACCGTCACCGCGATCGTCTTGGCCTGCCAGCCGACGCCGGGCTGCTCTTCCTTGGTTGTGAGGAAGCTAACCTGAAACTCGCCCGGTGCGGGGAGAGTGAACTCGAACACACCCGTCTCGTCGCTGACGACAGTGATCGGGAGACCTGAGCCATTGCGAGATGCCCAGAACGCCTGGACCGACGCAAGGGGCTCATCATGCTCTAGGAATCGACCCCGCACGCTCAGCGCGGTCTTGCGGGCCGGCTCCCCGTCAAGCGTTGACGTCTTGCCGTCTTCGACGATGACGCTGCGCATCTGCGGCAGGGCCATGGCGCCCGCGGCTCCAGCGACGTCCTCCTCTGGCGGCTTGAACCAAACCAGCATGTAGGTCCCCGGAGACAGCGTGTCGAGCCGAAAACGCCCCTCTTCATCTGAGGTCACGATTCTCTTCAGATCGGGAACCATGCCGTTCATCGCGCTAACCATCGCTCCGGGCATGACGGCGCCCCCGGGTTCGCGGGTAACCCCCTCGATCGCTCCTCCCGTTCCCAGCTCCACCTGCACCGGCGTCGGTGGAACACCGGGTGAGAGCTCGACCTCGAACTCCGCTTTGGCGAATCCCTCGTGCTCCACCACGAAGACGAGGGCTCCAGGAGGAAGCCCGCCAATGGAAAACTCACCTCCGGCCCCGCTGACCGCATCGGCCGGGTCTTCGTCGTCGCCCAGGACGGACGCCATGGATAAATCCATCCCGGCCGGCTTCCGGCGCACGCTCGCACCGGGGACCGGCGCGCCCGTCTCCCGGTTGACAACGTAACCCTCGATCGTAGCGCCGGGAATCAGAGTGAGTTCTCCCAGTTCCGCCGTGGCTCCCGGAACGATCTCCACAGACTCCACGCGAGCTGCGATGCAACCTGCAGCCTCGACGAGAATCGAATAGCGGCCCGGCGAGAGCTTCGAGAGCTCGAAGACACCGTCGGGGACCGCGCTGAAGCTCTTCCTCGTCTTGCCCTCTCCCGTCATTGCCATGACATAGCGCGACGACGCGTCTTCATCCGGAGTCGCCTGCCGGGTTGCCGTAATCACGAACGAGTGCGCCGCGTCCTGGAGATCGGCCCGCAGGATCCGGCCCCTAAGCTTGCCGCCACGGGGAAGGATGAGCACGGGCTCCTCCCCGGCCCCGTTGAAAGGGAGTTCGGCGTCTCCATATCCGTCCGCATGGGCCGCGAGGGTCGTCACACTCCCCTCGTCAAACCCCGCGGCAGTGAATCGGCCATCGTCGTCGGCACGAACTCGCAACCGCTCCCGCTCGTTGTAGCTGATGACGACCTTCGCATCGCCAACGCCCTCTCCCCGGTCGTCGACGACCCGTCCCGCAACAGTGATCCCGGACGGCAGGGTTCGTTCTCCGAGTTCGAGGGTCTCGCCCTCGGTGACCTCGAGTTCGATCTGGAGTGGCGTGCGGTTCTCGGGACGCAACGTGAGCTCCGCCGGGCCGGGACTCGCCGGAAAGAGAGAATAGACACCGCTGTCCGCCTGGGCCGTTACGTCGTGGAAGCGATCGTAGACTCGCGCACTACGCTTCCCGTCGTGCTGCAGGACCGCCTCCAGCGTACCGGTAAACGGAACTCCGGCGGCATCAACGAGCGATAAGCGCAGCGTCGCCCCCACCGGGAGTCGGATCTCGATCTCGTGACTTTCCTTCTTGACACCATCGAGGCTGCGCTGGCCGTAGTCATCATGCCAAGCGCCCAGGGAAAAGAACTCCATCGCGGGCAATCCGTCGAAAGAGAAGCGTCCATCCTCCGCCGTCGACACGGAGGTTGACGAGGCCTTGCGGAAGCGTTGCCACCGTTCGAATTCCCGAAGCTGGGGGCGCGAACCATCCATCGTCACGCGAACCGTGGCTCCGGGAATCCCGTTCCCTTCCGAGTCCAGGACTCGTCCTCCCAGTGAAACTCCCTCGGCGAGCAGGAAGTGCACGGTCGCGGGTTGCTCACCTTGGTCGCTGAGCGAGATTTCGTTGAGGCGCTTCTCCCACCCCGGGGCGGAGGCCTCGAGGAAGCAATCGCCAGGGCGCAGGTCTCCAAAACGGTATCGGCCATCCGGCCCGGTCTTTGTCTCGCGCGCCACCGCGTCGCCGGCATCCTGCCGCCGGAAGACCTGCGTATCCTTGTGCCACACACGAATCGTCACGCCCGCGAGGGCTGCTCCACCCTGCTCGTCGCTGACAACTCCCTCGATGCTGAGGCCGGGAACGAGCTTGAGCAGCAACTCAGTGCGGGCCGGGTCGTACACGTCGATCAGCGCAGGCGCCAGCCCCGGCGCTGTCGCGTAGACGGCGAAAGGACCCTCGCCGGACACGTCGACAGCGAAGTGCCCGTCCTCGTCGCTCACCGCCTCGGCGAGCGGAGAGACGGAGCTCGACGGGTCTTTCTGCCGCTGGAGGGGGACAATGGCCACCGTCGCCCCTCGCAGAAAGCCGTCCGGACCACGTACATGCCCCTGGACGGTGGTTGTTTCCACGACCTCCGGGTCCGCAACCTGCGAGCCCAGGCACAGGCCGACCATCACCAGCAGGGTGAACACACAGAGCACACCGAGTAGACCGTCACGCCAACACGTCGTCCGCATCGCACCTCCCAAGGCGTAGAGTTTTTCCTGCGGGCAAGCTCCCAAGCGTAGACTTAAGCCTGCGAGTGAGCTCCCAAGCGTAGAGTTTAGCCTGCGGGGCAAGCTCCGCACCGCACCACCCCGTTCGGCTTCCCGTGGGCGGCTGATTCCCGTAGACTCCTCTGGGCGGGTTAATGGGGACCACGCGGTGGCAACCGAAGGGGGCATGTGTTCATGAAGATTCGTGGAATGCAACTGTTGGCAGCGGCTTTGGCTCTGCTGCTTGTTTTCTCGCTGGCAG
The DNA here is from genome assembly GCA_024763475.1 of Acidobacteriota bacterium. GTDB lineage: Bacteria > Acidobacteriota > Polarisedimenticolia > J045 > J045 > JANTFM01. The sequence continues at coordinate 5,386 of JANTFM010000171.1, forward strand.
ACGCTCAGGAGAAAGTGATCCAGAGCAAGGTCCGCGAAGAAGCTCTCTCGCGTCTGGTGCAGGTCGATGTCTCCGTCCTCAAACCGGGAAGCAAGACTTATGCTTCGGTTCCCGGCTTGACCTTTGACCAATTCGAAGTCCGCCTCGACGGGAAGCTCCTCACACCGGAGCAGCAGCAGCAGGTCATCTTCGAGCCGATCTGCGACTTGGTCCCCGGACAGGGCGAGGCGAGTTCGCCCGGTCCGACAGCGGGCACACCCTCGCAGGAGCGCCCGGTCCTGGTCGTGGTCGACTTCAACTACGTCGACTCGCGCGGCAGGAACCAGGTCGCGAAGATGCTCGATGAGTTGGCCGATCATGCGGCGACCTCCCACGCGAAGTACAAGATCTACGGCATCACGCGGCAGGTTCGCCATCTGACCGACGACTTCACCAGTGATGCAGGTGAGATCCATGCCGCCGCAGAGCTCATTCGCAACACGCTCCATCGTGGCGCGATGATCCGCTCCTTCCACGGCGCCCCCCCTGACCCAAGCGCCGGTCTTGATAGCGGAGACAGCGAGGACATTCCCTCCGATTCCTCCGAGAGCTTCGCGGACCTGCTCAAAGACAGCCCTTTTTCCCAACTCGGCAGTGGCAATTCTTCTTTTTTTGCCGAGATGGTCTTCTCCGATATCTGGGGGGATGCCCACAGTGACTACCTTCCGTCAGCCAGCCTGGCGGCACTCGAGAGCATCCTGCGGGCCCACGCCAGCATCCGGGGACGGAAGGCTGTCCTTCTCTTCTCCTCGGAGGCGTTCCGCTACTCGCGGAAGGACCGCCTGGAGATGGAAGTCAAGGGCCTGGCGGAACTCGGCCGCCAGGGATTCACCATCTGGACCATCGACGTCGAAGGGGTGAGCCGAAAGAACTCGGGCGCATCGGAGCTGCTTTCGATGCTCGCCCAAGACAGTGGGGGTGACTCGATCCGCAACACGAACAACCTCATGCGCGCCTTCAAGGGAGCAGAAGAGCAGCTTTCCTGCTACTACCTCTTCAGCTTGCCGATGGTTTCGAGCGCGACGCAAACGAAACAACACGACCTGACCGTCAAGCTCGATACGACGAAGCACAAGGAACTCTGGGGCTACCGGGTCCTGGCACCCACCAAGCTCACCCTTCTCGATGAACATAGCAAGCTCCGCAACCAACGAGTCTCGGCGCTGCTTTCTCCCGAAGACTACGACAATCCGCAGGTCAGCTCCGTAATTGGCTATCCGATCGCGGTCGGAGCCAAGTTCGTTCTTCCGGTACAGGTCAGGGTGCCCCTCAAGGACTTGACCTGGCTGCCCGCGGGCAAGGCGAGCCGGGCCCGGGTGCTCGTCGACGCCGTCGTCGAGCGGGACACAGGCCGTGGCTCCGAGACGATCTGCAGGACGAGTACCGACGACTTGGGAATCCTCGAGATCAACCTGCCGCGCCCGCCGGCTCCTGGTTCCAACGTCGGCTTGACGATCGAGATACCCTGCACACTCAAGCGGGACGGCCTTCTCACGGTCCGGGGCGTGGTCACCGACATCGAGACTGGAGAGAGCGGTGCCGGCCGGAGCAGCGTGCTCATTCGCCAAAAAGGACTCGACGAGTGGTCCGCCCTCGAACTGGGGCTGCAGGCCAGCTCCGGACGGGACTATGTGTGGACCCGTCAGATGAAGTCGGCGGTGCGGGACCGGAAGCGCCAAGCCTGGCGAGCGGTCACGCAAGAACAGCCGGCCTTCGTCGAGGATCGAAGTGCTCTGCGCTACGTCCTCTGCGGACCGGAGCGTTCCGCCGCGCGCGACGAGATCGTCCACGTCGTCATTCGCGATGACGGAGAGGGAGACGCAAGCATCTCCGAGATCGTTCCGTCGACCGGCCTCAAGCTGCCAGCCTCGGAAGAAACGGGAAGCTTCTGCTCGCCCGCCATGGTCACACTGCCGGAGTTCAGCTGTGAGGCTGGCAGCTACGCGTTCGCCGTTCTTCGCAAGGGAGCGGATCAACAGCTTGCCCTGGACGCGTTCCTGGACCCACAAGCACCACTCCCCGACGGCGTACTCGGCCTGAAGCGTTTCGAAATCCGGCCCTGACACTACGCCAGGAAGAGGATCAGCAGCGAGGCACCGTTGATCATCGCGTGAGCAACGATCGAAGGAACCAGGCTGCGACGCCACAAGGTCAAGACGGCGAAGGCAAAACCGAGTGCGCCCACGGTCAACATGCCCTCGATGTGTATCGCACCGAAGAGTGCTGCGGTGACCAGGACGGCGGGCACGCTTCCCCAGCGCCGGCGGATGGCGGTCAGGAGGAAGCCGCGAAACAAGATCTCCTCGACCAGGGGTGCCAGAACGACGCCAATGAACGTGACCGCGAGGAGTGCGGGCCACTCGTGCTGGGTCATGAATGCCGCCGCCGCCTCCTGCGTGTAGAGGAAGGACGGCAGACCGATCCATTCGGCGACGAAGACGGTCCCTGCGACCAGAAGCCACGCGGGAAGCACCGCCAGGACGCCCCAGCCAAGTTCGCGGAAAAGATCACCCCGCAGATGGAGACCGATGTCCTTCGCTTCCAAGCCACTCTGACGCATCCGTAGCGCGAGCCAGCCACACGCCGTGAGCGCCCCTGCAAGAAAGGAGATCAACAACCCGAGAGGGTCCTCGACGCTCACGCCCCAGACCGCCAGGAGGACCAACTGCGATCCTCCCTGGATGATCACGAAGGTCGTCACGCCCACGAGGCCATCCGTGATCGACCAGCGGCGGGGAGGACCCCTCCGATACTTGCGATACACGAAGGCCGCCATGGCGATCAGGATCGCGATGAGAACCAGCCCCACCGCCACGCCGACGAGCAGGCTGCGTGAAACACGCTGCTCTAGAGACGCCAGGTAGACAATCTGGCTGGGTCCGTCCTGGGACCAGCGGGCCAAGCCCGCCGTCCCGAGCAGGTAGACCTCGTCTCCCGGGCATCTGGAAGCGAGCGCGACCAGGCTCCCAATCTCGGCG
>JANTFM010000172.1 GCA_024763475.1 Acidobacteriota bacterium
CCCGCTGGGTCCACTCGCCCCGCTCGTCCCGCTGGTCCCACTCGTTCCGCTCAATCCACGCGTCCCGCTTGGTCCACTCGTTCCGCTCAATCCACGCGTCCCGCTGGGTCCACTCGCCCAGCTCGTCCCGCTTGGTCCACTCGTTCCGCTCAATCCACGCGTCCCGCTGGGTCCACTCGTTCCGCTCAATCCACGCGTCCCGCTTGGTCCACTCGCCCCGCTCGTCCCGCTGGTCCCACTCGTCCCACTCTGGACACGATTCAGGGTATTGGTCTCCGCAAGTTCCAACGACCACTCGAACTGACCCCTTGCCGTCAGAAAGGGATCGTCGAGTGCAGGTGCAGGGAACACGAGTTGTACAGGATGAAAGTTCCGCACGGGCAGCGCTACGATAAGATCTGTGCCGGGCTCTCCGGCCAAAGCCGGGATCGTCATTTCAAGGACTAGCACGAACGCCAGCAAGCAGAAAAAAAGGTCCTGCCCGACTCGCGGACAAGACCTCTTCATCTTCAGGAAACCAAGTTTCGCAACCTGCGACATCACAGGATGGACACCAGACACTCCACGGAGAACCCGGCTCAGTTCACCAACTGCAGTGACGGAACGCCCGTGAACGCAAAGGCCGGTGTGCCACCATCTACGGGACAACTTGCCGAGAAACCGGCATCGACCAAGACAGTGTAGCTGCCGCCTTCGGAGACGAGGAAACCATCTCCACCGAGACACACCTCTTCAAAGCGATCGCTCAGGGTCGAAAGCAGATTGCCGAAGGAGCAATGCTTCGCAGCATCACCCTCGCCCTCGACGACCTCGGCATCCGTCACCGTCATCGCGAGGCAGTGGTAGCGTCCCTCCGGCACATCAAAACCATCGAGCGCGTCGCCCGCCAGGTCGACGGTCTCGGAGCCATTGATCAGCGTCACCGACGGGTCTCCTGAGAGATTCCGCATCGCCAGATGAGAGAAGGTCACGTTGACCTGCACAGGATCCACGACGTCTGCCTTTGTCGTCGCTCCGAAGCTCACCGCGACTGTCCCGGTCTTGGCGATCGGGTCATCACCGCTATTGCAACCGACGGCGAGCATGGTCAAAACGCCCGTCAGCAGGACGAGGACGAGAAGGCTCATTCTAAGTCTGTTCATGATTCAAGCTCCCCCGAGAGATCATCTCGGAAAACGTAGCGCCGCGAGCCCAGCAGCCACAAGGACTGTTCATTGTAGACCATTGGCGTCAGCGTGAGCCACTCGGAGCGGGGATCAGTGGTGCTGCGGCTCCTCGGGAGGCAGAGGATTCCAACGTAAGTCCCTCGCCATCCAGAACCCGCCGAGGACACATATTGCGCCCCAAACAACAATAAATCCCAGGGCCAAGTCCTTTATCATCTCTGTGTTCACATCACCTCCAAGCCCAGAGAATACTCAAAACCCGTCGCAGCATCCAGCACCAATTCGTGCGCCGTGGAGCGAAGAGTCTTGCACCTTGCGGATCCGGGGCGCGGATTCTTCATGAACCCTCGAGCGAAGAGTCTTGCACCTTGCTGATCCGAGGCGCGGATTCTTCATGAACCCTCGAGCGAAGAGTCTTGCACCTTGCTGATCCGGGGCGCGGATTCTTCATGAACCCTCGAGCGAAGAGTCTTGCACCTTGCGGATCCGGGGCGCGGATTCTTCATGAACCCTCGAGCGAAGAGTCTCGCACCTTGCGGATCCGGGGCGCGGGTTCTTCATGGACCCTCGTCGCGAGGAGGTGCCGGTGTGCTCGTGTCGGTGCGCTTCGGCGATTCTGAGCGAAGTCCTACCTTAGCCGCGGGTTGAGGATCGAACTCGTCAAGACGTGCTGGTCTGAGCGCACCTGCCCGGACGCGGGGCTCATGACCTGTCCCGGCTAACAGGACGCCGGAACGCTTCGCTCATCTCCCGTAACCAGTGCGGTCGTCCATTCGCAGACTTGACGAAAGCCCAGTCGCCGGTAGAGGCGTATCGCCCCACGGTTGCAGCAGTTCACGTAGAGACAAGCCCTGCGCTCGTCACGCGCCGCGGCACGTACGATCTCGATCAGTGCCCGGGAGGCAAGCCCCCGCCCTCTGAACTCTGGGTAGGTGTAGACGCCCTCGATCAATCGCGCACCACTCGACTGGAGCGGCGTCTCCGCCTTGAAGACCGGTTCCGAACCGAGTTGTCCGACAAGGGAACAACCCGCGTCGATCAGGCCCAGGAAATAGCGACGGTAGCTACGAGGACATTGTGACACCCGGTCCACACCAAGATCCTCGAGACACATCGCGGAGTGGGTCTCTTGAAGCCAGGGTAGATCCGCCGCCTCAGCCCGGCGAAGCTGAAAGCCGCCCCCGCGATCCGGAAGCCTCGGGGAAAAGCACTCGGGGATCGCCATCATCAGCTGGCGGCGAATCTCGCTGGGATACACGCCTCGCAGTCGCGCCGCATCCAGTACTCTTCCGACTTCGTTCGTGGGACCAAACAGAACCTCGCTTGAACTCAGCGCCTGCGAGAGGAACTTCCCCACAGCGCGATAAATCGTCTCATCCGCACGCCGGCCCTCCGGCACCGCCCAAGAAACACCACGGCAATGCTGAATCAGCGCCACCAGCCGCCCGCCCTCTTGCAACGACCAAATGCGCTGTCGCAGGCTCGGGCGCGAACCCATCATGGAGAGATAGGCGCCAACATGGATGTTGACTACGGGGTTCGTGGCGACGAGTCCGAGGGAGTCATCCAGTTCGTCTCTCCGGGTGACCCGCATGCGCAGCCCTTCGTCGTCTGGCTGCCACCAGCTGCGCAGAAGAGAAAGCCCGCGAGACGAGCTCAGCACTTCCTGAGGATCGCCCGCACCACACCCCGAATCTCGACGCGATCCGCCGAGACGATGGAGGGCTCGGCAACAAGGCCTACCTGATGAAGCCGAACCATCGGACCGTCCCCGAAGTACTTCTTCAGCGCGACGTCTTCGCCGTGAACGAGAGCGAGAACGAGTTGGCCGTTGTCGGCGGCGCGCCTCTCCTCGATGATCGCGAAGTCTCCCGCCTTGAGTGCTTCCGCCTCGAGGGTGGAGTCCTCCACCCGAAGGGCATAGGTGCGCCCGGCACCGACAAGCCACGAAGGTACGGTGAGGACCTCTCGATCCCCGGCCGACTCGAAGGGCTTGCCGGAACGGATCCTACCCGTGAGCGGAATCTCGACCGCGCGGGGAGCGTCATCCTCCCGGACCACCTCGATGGACCGGTTCTGGTTCCACGAGCGTCTCAAGAGCCCCTTGCGAACCAGGTTGGTGACATGCTTGTGGACCGTGGCGACGGAAGAAAGACCGAAGTGCTGCCCGATCTCTTCGAGACTTGGCGAGTAACCATGAGCACCGATGAACTCGCCAATGAAATCGAAGACCTGCTTTTGCCTGCGTGTCAGTGCCATGATTCAACTCCTCGCAGGTTGAGCCCGAAGGTCCCGCACCTCCCATTTCCCAGACCGCTATCATAGCAAAGGATCAGCGAAAGCCAAGACCCCCCAGTCGAAGAACACTCTCCCCCGTGCGGCCGACGGACAACAGAAGCTTGCAGGGGTCTTGGAGGTCTGCTAAGAACGAGTACGATGAATAGACTGATCCGCTCGATGATCGCCCCCGTCAAAGGCCTTAGACCTGCTACTTTCCTCGGGACACTTGGCGGCTTGCTGCTGCTGGCTGGCCTGCTCGCCCTGCCCGTGCTGCCTGCGCTGGCTGCCGGCACAGGAGATGAGCACGCCACGTCAAGCGACCACGCGATTCCTCTTCCCACGGACTTCCGCGAACCCTCCGAGTCGCTGAAACGGCGTGTTGCGGACATCTACGAACGCCTGAAGATGGCCCAAACCAACCAGGAACGAAGCAACGTCATCGATCAGCTCACCGATGCCGGACCGGAAGCGATACCCATCCTCCTCGCGGAGCTCGACAAGAACGTCCGCTCGACCTGGGCGGCGACAGTTTTCGCGCTGGGGGCAATCGGAGACCCGCGGGTGATTCCAGTGCTCGAAAGGGAACTCACCCACCAGCGCGGCCGGGTCTACATGGAGGTCCTTTACGCGCTGTCCCTTGCGGGCGAGCCGAGCGCGCTGCTGCGCGCCATGAGAAGTACGAACGCGAACGTGATCTTCGATCACAGCGCCACCGCCGTCGACTTCATCGCCGGTGCAAAGGGCCCCGAAGCGGTGCCTTACCTGATGCGGGAGATTCCTCGCCGGGCTCCGCTTGGCCGGCAAGCTGGCCTGGGAGCACTCGGTACGATCTGCGATGATTCGGCGCTCCCCTTCCTGCTGACCTGGTCCCGCCGGGAGGATCCCATCGAGCGCCGCTACGCTCTGATAGCCCTAGCGAGAATCGGCGCACCGCGGGCGATCCCCCGGATGATGGAGGCCCTCGCGGACAAGGACGACCGCGTACGGGAAGCCGCGGTCGAAGGGCTCGGCTATCTCCGAGCAAAGGAAGCAACACCGGCCCTGATCGAGCTTCTCGCAGCCGAGAACCCCGCCAAGATCCGTCAGTCCGCCCTGTGGTCCCTCGGACTGATCGGGGGCTCGAATGCCACGGAAGCCCTGCTCGCCATCTGGCCGGATGCTCCGGTTCCCGAACGAGCGCTCCTGCTCAAGGCCCTCGGCAAGCGGCGGGATCCTGTCTCCGCACCGCTTCTCACCCGAATTGCGAACGGCCCAGATGCCCTGAGCCTCGACGCCGCGCGGGCTCTCGTGAGGATCGAGGGAACTCAGGCGTCAGATGCCATGCTCGCGGTCTGCACCGCTGCGGTGAATCTCGACGCGGGGCTGGCCGTATCAGGCGAACTGGTTCGACGCGGAGATCCACGAGCGGTTCCCTGCGTATTGAAATGGCTCAAGGAGGAGATCGACCTCCGCCACCGCCTCAGTCCCCTCGCCGAAGAGATCCTCCAAACACTGCCACATGATGCCGCACGCAGTGCCGCCGAATCTCTCGAGGCGCTGGCCCGCGACATCGCTGCGCCCGCCCTGGCTCACAAGGTGCGCGCCGCAGCCGAGAGCGTTCGCCTCGTCAACGAGTTGGGCCCGGAGATCGACCCGTGGCTCAACTTGCTGGAGAGCGGCACACCCCATGAGGTCGAGCTCGCGATCAACCAGCTGGGCAGCCTCGGTGATCCGCGGGCCGTCGGGCCGCTAAGGCGGCTCTTCGGACAGATTGAAGCGAGTCGAGCCCACTTGATCCCCGCAGCGCTCGGACGCATCAAGAGCGAGCGGGCGACACCCTTCCTGATCTCCCTCCTGACCGATGACCTCTACCGCGTGCCGACACTGCGGCGCGCGCGGGAGGAAGCGGCTGCAGCCCTCGCCCGTTGCTCGGGGCAGGAGCACGTCGCGCGAGCCCTGCGTGAGGCATTTCTCGCCGAGCGGGGAACGCTCTTTGTGCCACTGATGTCGCTGGCGAAAATCCGCGGGAAAGCGGCGATCCCCGAGCTCCTTGAGCTCAAGACGCTCTTGCTACGAAAGCGCGGCGCCGACCAGGTCTTGCGGCACGAACGAGTCAATTGGGCGATTCGCATGCTCAGGGCTGGGCAGGAAATCCCCTACGAGGAAATCAGGGACATTCGCTAACCCGCCTCATTCATGAGTCTTCGAGTCGAAACGCCGTAGATGTATGGTGGCTTGCCCACCGACGGGAATTCGCGACGGAGGCGTCGCCGGAGGCCACTGCGCAGGAAGCGAATCCCCGTCTGTGGGCCAGAGGGCACGAAGTGCCCGGCCAGCGTTCAGATACGGTGTTTCGGACGAAGGGCTCGTGAGTCGTGCGGGCCAAAGACCCGACTACGACGTGCCAGCCGTCTCCTTCTCAGCATCTGTCGAAGCTGGGCGGGGAGATTGTGGACTCGTTACCCCACCCGCAGACCTTGCCGCTTCCGCCTCAGCAGCCTTCTTCGCCAGCGAAGGCACGAAGTAGCTGGGCCGGGTCGCGATGACCTCATCAAACTCTCCCGACTTGTACGCCCTGTTGAATGCCTCGACGACCTCCGGGTCAAGACCGATCCCCTTCAGGTCGTTGATGCGGGAGACGGCGTCCTCAACAGAGAACGCACGCTGGTAGGGTCGGTCCGTCGTCATGGCGTCAAAGGTGTCAGCAACCGCCACGATCCTGGCCTGGAGGGGGATCTCGGCCGCCTTGAGGCCGATGGGGTATCCGCCGCCGTTCCAGCGCTCATGGTGGAAACGCATACCCGGGACGATGTCCTTCATCTGCGGAATGCGGCCCATGATCTTCGCACCACGCTCCGGATGGCTTTTCATGACCTCGAACTCATCCCGCGTCAGAGCAGCCGGTTTCTTGAGGATCGAGTCGTCAATCCCGATCTTGCCGACATCGTGCAACAAGGCCGAAACATGGAGCGCCCGGATGTCCTCGCGACTGAGCCCGAGGTAACGGCCAATGATCACCGCATAGCGGTTGACCCGCACCGAATGTCCCTTCGTGTACGGGTCCTTCTCATCAATGGCTTCCGCGAGCGCACGGATCGTTCCGAGGAACATGGCGTTTGCTGCGGTGGCTGCCGAACGGAAGCGCTCAACCAGCTCGCCCAGTCGCGAGGACATCAGATTGAAATTTCGCGCCAGAGCGTCCAGCTCGGACATGCTCGAGACGCCCGCACGAACCGAAAAGTCGCCAGCAGCCAGCCGGGATGAGATTGCGGCGAGCCGAGCCATGGGTCGCGAGATCATGCCCCCGAGAACCAGCGCCGCAGCGATCGCGAGGCAGGCGGCGAGCAGGCCGCCGAACACAACGTCTCGCAGCAGGTCGTTGACAGGTGCCAGGGCCAGGTCCTGCTCCACTTCGACGAAGACACCCCACGAATGATCCGTCGAAGAATAGGAGCCCAGGTATGCCCGATCCTCGCCCTCCGGAGAGGGTGCCGTGTAGGCACGGGCACCGCGGGATCTTCCCTGGGAGCCCAGGAACTCACGGACGATCTCACGGGCCTGCATGTTCTTGCGCGCCAGCATTCCCGTGCTGAGAGAGTGCGCCACCAACTCCCCATCCGATGAGAGAAGGAAGAGACGCATGGGAGGAGGTACGGTCTCGGCAACGTCTTCCCACACATGCTGGAAGACAGCGACCTGTTGAAGAACGCCGAGTAAGCGCCCACGACGCTGGACCGGCGCGGAGACCGTGACGGCGAGAATCCTCGCCGGACCGAGCGCGAAGGGGCCGCTGAGAACGGCGTCGCGCGCGGAGGGAGGCACCTGCGCGGCACCCTGATCGATCAGCGTCCTCGCATCGCTCTCGAGCGTGCTCTCCAGTTGAGCATCCAAGACGAGATCCGGGGCCAACGCGAGCGAGGGGCGTCCGTTCACCGGACGGAAGCGCATCAAGACCGCCGTCTCGTCGAGAAACTCCGAGAGCGTCGTCAGCTGGCGCTCGGGTGCCACCTGGGCAAGCGTCCCTATCGCTTCCCCGAGACGTACGACTTCCCTGCCCTCCTGGCGCAGGAACGCATCCAAACGATTCGCTGCACTGGCCGCGAGCTGGAGCTGCTGCTCCTGCTGCGTAACGACGAGCGCCTCCCGCGTATCGCCCAGGGTGAGGAGACTGAAGACCGCGAGGGGAACCAGGGATGCAATGAGCACCACGCTGAGCAGCACGAGGAAAAGCGGCAAGCGGGGCCGGGTACGTCCCTCGGGGGCGTGATCGTCATCGACCAGGGCCTGCGTTTTGTGGCTGGCGTGCACTCTTCTCCCCTGGGGCTCACTTCGTCTCACTACATCGCACACGAGGGCTGCCCGTATCGCGCAGCCCCATCGCGAGAAATCTAGGTTCGGAAGATCTGCGGTTCAAGGGGGACGAGGATGGTGTGTCGGTTCTTGAACAGCGATCTAAGTCATTGATCTGCGGAGCCTTAGAGGAACAGGCGAAGAAGCGTGAACACGATTCGTTCGAATCGGCCAGAGGCTCGCGCGACGCTCTTGGCCCCTAAGTTCAAGCAAAAAAGGGCCTTAGCGATATGACCCTAGTCTGGCATGGCCATTGCTTTATGTCGGGCCGAAACCAACACGCCGCCGACAATGCGGGAACGAGCATGGAAGCCGGAAACAAGACGCTCGCCCGCATTCGCGGCCCCAACGAAGGGGAGATCGACCATGACCAGGAACTTCGCACGCAAGAGCATCCTTACTCTCATCATCCTCAGCATGATTGTAATCGGACCGATGGCAATGGCTTCTAACTTCGCCAGCATCGGCGGTACCGAGCTACCGGAGTCTGCGACACCGATGCCCACGACTCCCAGCCCTGCGGCCCCCGTGTTTGACGGTGTTATCGAATCGCTGGTGCATCTCACCCTCTTCTTCTACTGGCGTTAACCTGCAGCCTTCGGTTGCATTGTAG
>JANTFM010000173.1 GCA_024763475.1 Acidobacteriota bacterium
CGGAAGCGGAATCGCCTCTGCCACCTCCGTGATGAGTCGAGCGGCTTCCGCCAAGGATCGCGCACGATCTTCGACTCGTCCTTGTTGATCGAGAAGGCGAGCTCTCTCGCCCAGCAAACGGATGGCCACGGCGATCGGGCCCCGATGGCGGGCTAACGCGATCCCCTCCTCGATGTGAGCCAAGGCAAAGGACACATGCTGCTCATGGGCAAAGGCGCGCGCACGCTCCAGGAGCACGGTTGCCCTCAGCGAGGGACCCTCCTCGAACGAGATCTTCAGCGCGTCCTCCGCATTGTCGAGATGATGATGGGCCGCTTCAGCTTCGTCTCGGGCAATGGCGATCCTTGCCAATTCGAGTGCGGCCAGCGCGCGCTGCTTCAGGCTGCCAATCTCGCTGGCCGCTTGGTAGACATCGTGGGCCAGAGAGGCGGACCCCTTGAGATCGGTCCCGGTCCGCAGGTCGCGGCAGATTGCGAGGCGGGCGTAGAGCTGCTGGCGCTCATCGCCGAGCGCAGTCGCCAGATCGAGAGCCAGGCGATGATGGTCTCGCGCCGCATCCTTATCACCCAGTTCGAAGAGGGCCTCTCCCATTCCCAGAAGACCTGCGATCCGCTTCTCCTGGCGGGAGAAGCGGGAGGCGACCTCAAGCAGTTGTTTTCCCGTCTCGATGGCCTCGCTGAAGCGGCCCGTGCGGTTGAGCAGGAATACCAGTGTCTCGAGGGGTTGGGTCAACGGAACATCCATATCCAGGCGCCCGAGTGCGTCCACCAACTCCCGCAGGGTTGAGACGGCGCCTGGCAGGTCGCCGAGATAACCCAGGATCATGGATTCGTTCGCGCGGGTCGCAAGGGACCAGACGGGGTCTCCGGCCTCCTCGAAAAGCTGTCTCGCCTTGCGGGCTGCTTCGAGGCCTGCTGTAACCTGCCCCGTAATCGCCAGGCTCAGCGAGGAGTCGTGCAACGCGGCAGCCTGCGGGCGGAGTTCGCCGCTCGCCACCGCCAGTTCGAGGGCTTCACCCAAACGGGTGCGCGCCTCGTCGTGTCGCCATGTGATCCAGAGAATGCTCGCCAGAATGCGCAGTGCCTTTGCCGCGGCGAGTTCGTCCCCGGAACTCTTCGCGAGGTTCACCGCCTTCTCCGCGGCATCCTGGGCGTCGGCCCAATCCGCCGCCTCTCTCAGGTTGTCTGCCAGAGCACTCAGGGCCCGGGCTTCTGCCGCAGGATCGTGGCGAGACCGCGCGTCGTCGGCCCAATCCCTGCAAACGCCGATGGCCTGTTCGAGAGACTGTGCGCCTCGGCAGGCACGCGCCAGCTTCGGGAAGATCTCCGCCCGGAGCGATGCGTCGTTCTCACAAGTGTTCAAGGCTGCTCGGAAGAAGGGGATCGCTGCCCGGTATTGCCACTTTTCGTGCAGGCGGGTCGCAGCTTCGAGAAACTCGTTGCGCGCAGGAAGGCCAGCAGCGAGAAGATGTTCCGCCTGCTCGACGAGCCATGTGCCCCCCTGCAGCCGGAGCCGGTCGGCCCAGCGCGTGTGCCACTCCTTCGTCGTGGCCTCCGAGAGCTGTCCCCGGGCCGCGTCCCTCAGGAAGGCGTGAGCGAAATCGATCCTCCCGTCGCTCAGAACCCGCAGAACGCTTCGCTCCACGAGTTCGTTCAGTCCGTGCTCCTCCGGAGACGCAGCGAGTGAGGTGAGTTCCCCGGGCGGGCAGGGTCTGGCTGCCGTGGCGAGGGCCGCCAGGAGGGTCCACGCCTCTTCACTGAGCCGGTCGAGGCGTGCACCGATCGTCTCCTCAAGCGTATGAGGAAGCCTCATGGCCTCGGAGTCGAGGACCCCGTGAGTATCGTCCGAGATCTCGCTGAGGAGTTGTTGCACGAAGAGCGGATGCCCTCCCGTGACCGCAAAGATCGCGTCCCCGAGGACCGCAGCCCTGGCCGCCCCAAGTGCTCGCCGCGTCAGTTCGAGAGCTGCCTTCCGCGTGAGATGGGGCAGGGGCATCAGCTTGAGCAAACCCTCTACCGAGGCACCGCGGATCCATGGTGTCACGACCGCGCCAGGGGGAGTGGGTCGTGCCGCGGCGAGGACCCGCAAGGGAACGTGCCGACCTCTCCGGGCCAGGTGCCAGAGCAGATCCACGAGGATGGGGTCTGCGAGCTGCAGGTCATCGAAAAACAGGACCAGTTCGCGAGACTCGGCGACCGCCACGAGAAAGGATGCCACACCGTCGAGCAGGTGATAGCGGCTGATCTGCACGGCGTCCGCTTCGTCGGCCTCGTCGTTCAAGGTCGGCACGATGGATCGCAGCACCGGGGAGTAGCGTTGGACGAGTTCGGAGCTGGACGGCCCGAGGCTGGCCGTCAACTCGGAGAGAATCTCAGCGATCGGAGCGAGGCCGTTTTCTGTCCCGGCCCGACAGACGCCGGCGAAGGTTGCGTGTCCTGCAAGTCCGGCCTCGGCCCGGCACGCCTCGAGGAAGCGACTCTTTCCTACACCTCCCTCTGCAACGATCAGCAGGCAGGGACATGGGCTGCTCGTGTCATCAGCCGAGAGCCCACGCAGCCACGACAGCACTTCCTCCATCTCGCCTTGCCGGCCGACGAAATCGCTCTCGCCAATCTCGCTGGGCTGCCGCGTCCCATCGGGCGCGATCCAGGCTGATAGCTCTTCGATGACGGCACCGGCGTCGGGGAATCGTTCCGCCGGATTCGCTGCAAGAAGACGCTGCGTCACGCGGTCGAGAACCGGGGAGATCCCCTCGCGCAGAGTCGAGGGAGCGATTGGCAGAATCGTTTTTTCTTCCCTCGCAGCCGTTCGTGGTGCGGTACCCGTCAAAGCAAGAAAAAGCATGGATCCGAGGGAGTAGAGATCGCTTCTCGCGGTCGCTCGTGCACCCGTGAGGAGTTCCGGCGCCATATGGGACGGCGTGCCCGCGGGACATTCCCCGGGCCCGGCCAGATCGTCGCTCAGCCCGAGGTCCATAACGGTCACCTGGCGAGCCGGCCCACGGCCGGGTCCCGGGTCCACGAGGACATTCGCACCCTTGAGGTCGCGGTGCACGAGGGCGTGTCGGTGCAGATGCTGCACGCCCTCGAGAGCCCGCAGAAAAGCGTGCGCGATCCACGCCGGAGATCGCTCCTGGCAGGCGAGATCGAAGGCAATTCCGGGCACGAAATCCATCACCAGGAAGGGTCGACCCGTCGGCCGGTCGACTCCGAAGGCGTGGACGCGTACGAGAGACGGATGTCGAAGCCGCGAAAGCGTGCGGAATTCCCGATCGAGCAGGGCGTCACTTTGCTCACTCGAAGCGTCGGCCCGTAGCAGTTTGAGAGCGAGTTCGGCTCCCTTGCCCGCCCGGTCCCGGACGAGGAATACGCTCGCCTGACGCCCAGAGCCGAGCCGTCGTATCAGTTCGTATCTGTCGCCGATTCTCCGGAGGATCTCGCGGTCCAACCCGAAGCGTTCCATCCATCGGTATAGGGTCGCACGTCCGACGCCCAGAATGTCTCCGGCGCGGCGCCGATTGCCGGCAGCCGTCTCGAGGGCGTCGAGAAGGCGTGTACGCTGATCGTCCCGCAACTCAGTCACGAACGAACTCCCTTTGGTGCTGTGCCTCAAAAGTACCGCGAAGGTTCCCAAAGGTCTAGCGCCCACACCCTCTTACGCTGAGGGCGAGCGGGTTTCCCAACTTCGGTGATTCGGCGTAGAGTCTCCGCTTCCGCATCATGTGAAGAGAGGGGAACTCCGTGTCTCAAGAAGTCAGCGACATCATTGAAGGATTGCCCGGGAACGCACGACGACCGCTTGAGGCGGGCGAGAGCTACGTCCCGGTCGTGCCGGATGAATCCGTCACCGAAGTCACGCGGCGCTCTGTCGTCATGGGGCTCATCTTCTGCGCGATCTTCTCGATGGCTGCCGCCTATCTCGCGCTGAAGGTGGGCCAGGGCATCGAGGCCGCCATCCCGATTTCGATTCTCGCGATCGGCCTCTCGCCACTGTTCGCACGGCGCAGC
The DNA here is from genome assembly GCA_024763475.1 of Acidobacteriota bacterium. Taxonomy (GTDB): domain Bacteria; phylum Acidobacteriota; class Polarisedimenticolia; order J045; family J045; genus JANTFM01. The sequence goes on from JANTFM010000173.1 coordinate 4,008, forward strand.
AGCCTGCTCGAGAACACGATCGTCCAGTCCATCGGGGCCAACTCATCCCACGTGGTGTCCGGAGCGGTGTTCACGATCCCCGCGCTCTACATGCTCGCGGCGGATGGTGCGATCCCGCATGCCCCGAGCATCTGGCAAGTCATCATCGTCTCCTTCCTCGGTGGGTGTCTTGGCATACTCTTCCTCATCCCCTTGCGCTACCACTTCATGGTCGAGATGCACGGGCGCCTTCCCTGGCCGGAGGCCACCGCGACGACGGAGATCCTGCTCTCCGGCCAGCGTGTGGGAGGGCAGGCCAAGATCCTCGCCCTCGCCGCGGGGGCGGGTGCCGTCTACGACAGCCTGGTGACGAGCTTCCATGTGATGTCCGAGAAACTGACCTTTGCACACGCCGGGTTGGGCAAGATGCTCTCGAAGCATTTCATGCAGCTCCACGTGCTCAACAACGCCGCAGTCGTCGCCATCGGGTACATCGTGGGCCTGCGATATGCCGCAGTGATCTGCGCCGGCTCCTTCCTCTCCTATTTCGTGCTGGTGCCGATCGTCCATGCCATCGGTGAGCACGCCCCAACCGTACTTGCGCCGGGGATGGCATTGATCGTCGACATGACGCCGGGGGAGGTCTTCAAGGCCTATGTTCGCATCATCGGCGTTGGCGGGATTGCCGGCGCGGGAATCCTCGGGATTCTCTCCTCGCTGCCCTCGATGATCCGCTCGATCGGCGCGAACATCGTCGGGATGAAGAGCCAGGAGACGCGGGACAGCTCGCAGTTGCCCCGCATCGACCGCTCTCTCAGCGGCCAGGTCGCTGGCATCGGTATCGCGATCTTCGTGGTCGCGGCCTTTCTTTTCTTCTCCTTCGGTCTCGGGATCGAGGGGGCCCTTGGCTACGCCCTGATCAGCACGGTGCTCGTCACCGTGATCGCGTTCCTCTTCGCACCCGTCTCGGCCCGAGCGATCGCGATTGTCGGCACGAACCCGGTGTCCGGCATGACCATGCTGACGCTGATCATCACCGGCGTCGTTCTCTTGAAGATGGGGATCTCAGGGGGCCAGGGGATGTTCGTGACGATGATGGTGGGCGGTGTCGTCTGCACGGCCCTCGCCGCATCTGGTGCGCTCTCCTCGGACCTCAAGGTCGGGCACTGGATCGGCGCCACGCCCGCCAGGCAGCTCGCCTTGAAGTTCGTCGGGACGGCGGTTGCAGCGATCTTCTGTGGTGTCGCCATGTGGCTCCTTTCGCTGGCAGACCCGAGCCAGAGTTTCGGCACGGCCGCCCTGCCCGCACCGCAGGCTTCCGCAATGAAGGAGATCCTGATCGGTATCTTCGGGACAACGGAGCAGCCACTTCAGTGGTACCTCTTCGGGATCGGTGTTCTGCTATCCCTGATCCTGCGCATGGCTGGCGTTCCGGCACTGGCCTTCGCGCTTGGCATGTATCTCCCCATGGAACTGAACGTCCCGGTCCTGCTCGGTGGATTTCTCTCCTACCTGGTCGCGCATCGAGGTGCAGCGGATTCGGAGGACGACGTCAAGGCTCGCTCGGACAAGGGTGTCCTCATTGCTTCCGGGTTGATGGCGGGTGGCGCGATCCTCGGCGTGCTCGACGCCGGAGTCAACGCGCTCATCAAGGGTGTGACAGGAAGCACCGAGGCCAAGGGTGTTGTGCAGCTTCTCGACCCCGCGGCGTGGGAGCACGGCGCCTTTGGGGAATGGGTCGGAATTGTCGCGTTGATCGGCCTGTGTTCGGGAATCGTGTACTTCTCGAGACGCGTGAAGACAGCGTAGCCAACGGCCATGCTGAGTCTGAACAACGTCGCGAAGAGCTATGGAGTGCAACAACTCTTCCGGGATGTTGCGCTCCAGTTCAACAAGGGGCGGCGTTACGGTCTCGTCGGTGCGAACGGCTCCGGAAAGTCGACGATCCTCCGGTTGATCTCCGGGGAAGAGGAGGTCAGCGAGGGGACGATCTCCATGCCGCGCAAGGCACGCGTCGGCGTCCTCACCCAGGATCATTTCCGCTTCGAGGCGATCCCGATCCTCGATGTCGTGATGATGGGCAATGCCGAGCTCTGGGAGGCGATGCAGGCGAAGGAGGCGCTGCTCGAGAATGCCGACGCGGCGTTCGATGCCGAGCGCTACGGGGAACTCGAAGACATCATCATGCATCACGATGGCTACACGATGGAGGCCCGGGCGGCCCAGATTCTCGAGGGGTTGAACATCCCTGCCGCGTCTCACCGGGAGAGGCTCTCCACGCTCTCGGGAGGCTACAAGCTCCGGGCTCTGATGGCGAGGACCCTCGCCGCCGATCCGGACATCCTCCTGCTGGACGAGCCGACCAACCATCTCGATATCCTTTCGATTCGCTGGCTGGAGAAGTTCCTTGCCGACTTCAAGGGTGTGGCCCTTGTCGTGTCCCACGATCACCGCTTCCTGAACAACGTTTGCACCCATATCGTCGATGTGGACTACCAGCGCGCTACGCTCTACCGGGGTAACTACAACGATTTCCTCCACCAGAAGCAGGCGGAACGGCAGCGCAGGGAAGCCGAAATCAAGATCCGGGAGAAGGAGATCTCAGACCACAAGGCGACGGTGGAACGCTTCCGCTCCAAGCCGACCAAGGCCCGGCAGGCGAAGAGCGCAGCCAAGCTGATCGACAAGATTGTCATCGAGGAGCTGCCCCGTTCTTCGCGGCGCTATCCGAAGTTCACCTTGAAGAGCTGCCGTCCGAGCGGCAAGCAGGTCATCGAAGTGGAAGGCGTCTCCAAGGCCTACGGCGACAACCAGGTCCTCAGCGAGGTGTCGCTCACCGTACAGCGGGGAGACCGGCTCGCGATCATCGGGCCGAACGGCATCGGCAAGTCCACCCTGCTCAAGATCATGATGGAGGAGATTGCACCTGACGAGGGCGAGATCGAGTGGGGTTACGAGACCCACCCAGGTTACTTCGCGCAGGGTCACGAACTCAGCGGGGCGGCCAACGAGACGATCGAGAGCTGGCTGTGGCGCTACTGCCCCGCCCAGCCCATCGGTTTCGTCCGCGGCGCTCTGGCGCGTGTGCTCTTCTCCAAGGAGGAGGTCGACAAGCGCATCGCTACGCTCAGCGGCGGAGAGGGCGCTCGCATGGTGCTCGCCCGCCTCGGCGTGGAGCAGCCCAATGTCCTGGTGCTCGATGAGCCGACCAATCACCTCGATCTCGAAGGCATCGAGTCGCTGGTCGAAGGGATCCGGAACTACGACGGCACGGTGATCTTCGTCTCCCACGACCGCTGGTTCGTCTCTCATCTCGCGACCCGGGTGCTCGAGATCACTCCCACTGGAATCGAGGACTTCCCCGGCAGCTACGACGAGTACCTCTCGGCCTGCGGCGACGATCACCTCGACGTGGATGCCGTCATCCGCAGGGCGCGCCGCCGAAAATGACGAGTGCCCGCGATCCGGACTGCTTCCACTCGGTGCTCGATGGACCGGCGGTGGAAGTCCGGATCAAGGCGTCCCGCTTCTTCGGACGGGTTTTCCGGGCAGAGAGTGAGGAGAGCGCCGAGGCGCAGCTCGCCGCGCTCCGCAAGCACTACCACGACGCGACCCACCACTGTTCCGCGCTCCGCCTGTCTCCGCCCGGGGCTGCGCTGGAGCGCTCGGACGACGATGGCGAACCCTCCGGAACGGCCGGCCCGCCCATCCTCCGGGCGATCCAGCGTGAGGAGCTCTTCGATGTCTTCGTCGTGGTGACCCGTTACTACGGAGGAACCAAGCTCGGGACCGGCGGACTCCTGAGGGCCTACGCCGAGGCGGCGCGAGACGCTCTCGACGCCGCACCGAGAAGGACGGTCTGGCAGGAGCGGATCCTCGAAGTGAAATGCAGCTACCCGGACCTGGGTGCGGTGGAGGCGCAGCTCGCGAAGGCCAGCGAGGTGATCCACGGTGTCGAACGGAGCTTCGATCCCGACCCCAGGCTCTCGGTTCGCATCCGTCGCTCCCACGCCGAGCGATTCGCTGCCGCTGTGATCGAGGTGAGCGCGGGACGGGCCTCCATCGAGTAGGCCCGCTCCGGGTCAGAGCCGGCGGCGGCCGGCGGCGAGGTCTTCGAGGGCGTCAATGTCGATCAGGCGGAGCGCGCGTGGTCCCTCCGGCCGGATCAGCTCCTCTTTCGACAGGCGGCCGAGGATTCGGGAAAGGGTCTCGGGAATCGTACCGAGGAGGCTCGCGAGCTGGCCTTTCGTGATCTCGAGGGCGACCATCGGGGTGTCGCCTTTCTCGATCGGGTGCAGTTGGAGCAGGTAGGCGGAGAGACGCGCAGGAACCTCTCGCAGGGAGAGGTCCTCGATCATGCCTACGAAGCGGCCCAGGCGGCGGGAGAGGGT
>JANTFM010000174.1 GCA_024763475.1 Acidobacteriota bacterium
GTTCCGACGGATGAGTTGAATCTGTACCACTGGGCCAACGGGCCAGGACGGTGGCCGGCGCGCCTGCTCGGCGAAGCCAATCTGCCCACAGGTGACTATCTCTGTATCAGCGGCGTCCTGCAGGCCGACGGATTCACCTACGCGGATCATCCGGTGGTCGATAACGAAGGGAATCCCCTTCCGGGCCAATGGGTGATCTACTCCTGCGGAGCGAACCAAGCCATCCCCTTCGGTCCCATCTGCTTCCGCCAGGATGGCGTTGGATTGCACTCGCTGAGTGTGACTTCCGGAGAGGAAGCACGGGCGTGGGTCGACTTGGCCGTCTCCGTTCAGTGTGATGAGGACGGTGCTACGGATGGGCAGGTGACTCTCCTGCCTGGCGACTCGAGCTTCGGCGTCGAGGTGTTCAATCCGGCTCAGTAGCGCGTTTCCGGGTCTCGGCAGTTCGCGGGCCCGTAGGGAGCTGATGAGAGGCTCATCAGCGACTCTCCGCTTCCGAGCGGATGAGGAGATTGATCGATGAACACGACTCTTCGAAAAGTGACCCTTGGACTCCTTCTTGCAACCCTGCTGGTGTCCCCGGCGGTCCTTGCTTCTGGATTCCACATCTACGAGCAGGGTGCCAAGGCTTCGGGACAGGCCGTAGCGTTCACGGCCCGTGCAGATGACGCGACGGCCAACTGGTACAACCCGGCCAACATCGCCCGCTTCGAGAATAGCTGGGTCTCCGTTGGATTCTCCGCGGTGTTCCTGGGGGATACGACCTTCGTTTCCAGCATGGATTCGATTGATCCGGGTCTCTTCGACGGGGGCTCCTTCGACATGGTGGACAACACGGGATTGCCCGTGCACTTCTACTACACGCGCCCGATGGGCGAACTGTGGGGCAAGAAGGTCGCGTTGGGCGCGTCGGTGACGACACCCTTCGGTCTCGTCTCGGAGTGGGATCTCCCCTTTGATGGCCGTTTCTCGGGTCGCAAGGCGGACCTTCAGACCCTCGTCCTCAATGTCAACGGGGCCATGGATTTCGGCAACGGTTGGAGCGCGGCCTTCGGACTGGATTACCTCGACGCGGATCTCAAGGATTTCTCTTCGAACTCATTCAGCCTACTCGTTCTCGGATATCCCTATGAGCCGATCAGCAATTTGACCGGGACTGGAAACGACGTGGGGTGGAACGCAGCCCTCTCCTGGCAGAACGACGAATGGGCTTTCGGGATGGCCTATCGGACGGGTTTCGAGCTGAAGCTGGATGGCAGGGTTTCCTTTAGCGAGGTCCCCACGCCTTTCGCTTCCTTCTTCCCGAACTCTCCGGCGTCGGGGACGATGGATCTTCCCGCGACGATGTCGCTCGGCATGGCGTATACGGGCCTCGACAAGTGGGAATTCGAGGCGGACCTGCACAAGATCAACTGGAACAGCTTCTCGGAACTCCGGATTGACTTCGAGAATCCTCTCCTGGGAGACCAGGTCGTCAACGAGGATTGGAAGAGCACGGTGTCCTATCGCTTCGGGGGCTCCTACGATTTGAGCGAGAAGAATCAGCTGCGCTTTGGCAGCTATGTCGAGACGACCGCGATTCCGGTTCGTTCCCTTCGCGCGTCGATTCCCGACGCGGATCGCATGGGCTACAGCCTCGGCTACGGATACAGCGGCTCGCGCTTCTCGATCGATGTCTACGTGATGCATATCGAAACCCAGAAAGCGACCGCGGGACTGACAGAATATGTGCAGGATTCGACGGTCGCGGCAGGAAGCTACGAGACGAGCATCGATCTGATCGGTGTGACGGCTTCCTTCAAGCTCTGATGGGTGGTGAAGGGCGCCACGTCTTGACGCGTCTTTCGCAAAGCCGCTCAGCTTGAGCTAAGCGCTGGAGCGTCCCGCGCCGTGAGTTTTCGCGCCGATTCGGTGCGGAAGCTGGCAGGCCGTTGGTCGCTGTTCCCCTATCGTTCGTCCAGGCGCTCGGCGATGGTCTCAAGGGCCTCTTCGAGTTTCTTGTCCTCTTGCGCATAGCTGATGCGTACCCAGTCGGGATAGGCCTCGCCGAAGGCCTCGCCGGGGATGAGGACGATACGGTCGTCTCTCAGCAGGCGCTTGGCGAAGGCTCGGCCCCCGGCATTTCCCCGCGGACGGACCCAGGCGTAGAACGCTCCCTCGAGGGGTGCGCGCTCGGTTTCCCCGGTCGGTAGCAAACGCTCAACGAGATTCCTGCGAGCCAGGAAACGCCTGCGAATCCCCTCCGCCGCATGCTGACCCTCGCGGGAGAACGCGAGCTCCGCTCCAAGCTGGATTGGCGTTGAGGGGCAGGTCAGCACCGTCTGCTGCAGCGCGACAAGTTTCTCCATGAATCGCGGGTCCCTGGTGATAGCCCAGCCGACGCGCCAACCGGTGAGCGCGACCGACTTCGACAGCCCGCCGCAGATCACCACGTGGTCGTTGTCGAGACCAGGCAGGGTTGGTGCGGGGCCGTCACTCAGCCAATGAAGGCTGCGGTAGGTGTCGTCGAGAATCAGCGTCAGGCCACGTGCTGCGCTTTCCCGGGCAAGGGTCGCGAGGGTCTCGGCACTCTCGACCGTGCCGGTGGGGTTCGAGGGCGAAATCACCAGGATGGCTCGCGTCCGCGGAGTGACGAGGCTCATCACGTCCTCGGGGTCGAGATGGAAGCCGTTCTCCGGGTGGAGCGGGTAGCTGCGAGCTGAGGCAGACCAGGCGAGTGCGGCTCTGCCGGCGCCGGGAAAACCGGGATCCGGTATGAGGACCTCGTCGCCCGGGTCCAACAGACAGCCCAAGCTGACAAAGCCAGCCTGCTGGCAGCCCGCTGTCACCATGACATCTCCCGCATCCCGTGCGAAGTCCGGGTAGGAAGCTGCGATCGCCTCCCGCAGGCTGACGAGACCGGCTGTCGGCCCATATCCGCTGGGGCCGGTCATCGCGGCTCTTGCGAGTGCCTCTCGCAGGATCTGCGGCGCGGAAAGGTCCGGCTGCCCCAAGCCGAGATTGAGTGCGTCCTGGGGGGCTGATTCGAAGATCTCGCGGATCAGGGTTCTAGAAAGGGGGTGGACCCGCCTGGAGAGCCGTGGACTCATCGCAGCGCCTCCTCGAGGGTGGCCCGGGCGTCCGTCCGCTCGTCCCGTTGCTTGACGATGAGCGCGGCAGAAGCACTCAGCCCCAGCTCTGTTGCCCAGGGACTGCTCAAGGGTCTACTGCCGGGTACGACAACCGCCCCCTCGGGAATCGTCAAGACGCCATTGACCGCTCGCAGGGATTGCTCATGTACGAGATCGAACACCGGGGTTGAGGCCGTCAGGACGACGCCCGCGCCGATCACCGCGCGTCTTCGAAGATGGACGCCTTCGACGATCGCGGAAAGACCACCGACGAAGGCGTCGTCCTCTACGATGACGGGCAGGGCGCCCGGAGGCTCGAGCACTCCGCCGATCTGCGCGCCTGCCGAAAGATGGACCCCCGAGCCGATCTGCGCGCAAGAACCCACAAGAGCATGGGAATCGATCATCGAGCCCTCTCCGACGTAGGCGCCGACGTTCACATAGCAAGGAGGCATGAGGACCACGCCAGGTGCCAGATGGGCTCCCCGGCGAACGGAGCTCCCGCCGGGCACGATCCGGACCCCGTCGAGCGCATCCCGGTCCTGCGTCGGAAAGAGGGACTTGTCGCGGAACAGCATGGGGCCGGCAGGCGGGTAGTCGATGACCTCAGAAAAGCGGAAGCCCAGGAGGATACCGATTTTCACCCAGGCCTCGACCTTCCATCCGTCTCCTTCTGGCCGCGCGGCGCGGTAGCTGCCCTGCTCCAGCCCGTCGAGCAGTTCTGAAACCGCATCGTGCACCTGCAGTGGGTTCGCATCCGCCCCTTGCGCTGCGAGCGCGTGGATCTCGTGCTTGAGTTCCGGTCCCTTCATCGGGCGTCCCCCAGGAGCCCGGCATAACGAAGCCCCACGGACAACAACGCGCGCGTTTGTTCGGATGCCGCGGCCAACGGCGCGCGCACCCGCGAGGAGACGAGCGAGAGGAGTTCCAACGCCGCCTTGGCCGGTACCGGGTTTGTTTCCGAGAAGAGGGCACGAATGAGCGGTAGTTGCCGATAGTGCTCGCTCCGAGCCTGCTCCAAATCGCCCCGCAAAGCGGCCTCCACCAGGCGAACTGTGCCCTGTGGGTCAACGTTGGAGACGACCGAGATCACGCCGTCACCACCCATCAGGGTCATCGGGCAGGTCAATTCGTCCTCGCCGCTGAGCAACGCGAGGCTCGCGGGGCGCTCGTGCAGGATCGTCATGGCCTGGCCCAGGCTTCCCGAGGCTTCCTTCACCGCGGCGATGCCGGGCAGCGGGGAGATCCGGGAGAGGACTCCAGGAACGAGGTTCAGGCCGGTACGTGAGGGCACGTTGTAGACCACCAGCGGCAGACCGCCTTCCTCGCTCACTCTCCGGTAGTGGGCGACGAGTCCATCGGGGTTGGGCTTGTTGTAGTAGGGCGTGACGACGAGGGCGGCATCCGCACCGAGTTCTCTCGCGCGCTGCGTTCTCGCGACGCTCTCCACACTGTTGTTCGTGCCCGTCCCCGGGATGACGGGAACGCGACCGCCAGCGGCCTTGACGGTAAGAGAGATGATCCGCTCCCATTCGGCGTCGTCAAGGGCCGGGGTCTCGCCGGTCGTACCGCAGGGAACCAGTCCGTGAACCCCGGCATCGAGCTGCCGGTCGAGCAGACGAACGAAGCCCTGCTCGTCGAAAGAGGAATCATCCTGAAATGGAGTCACGAGTGCCGTGAAGACACCCCTGATTTGCAGTGAACTCATCTTATTGACCTCCACCCTCGCGGGTTCCAAAGACTACATCGTCGAGAAACTCGTCAAAGGTGCAGGATCTCTTCCTGCCCTCGAGCCACTCGGCCGCGCGTACGGCGCCAACGGCAAACACCCGCCGATCCCGGGCGCGATGAATCATCTCAAAGCTCTCTCCAGCGGCGTCCCAGCCGCAGCGGTGTTCTCCCGGAATGCCACCTGCCCGGATCCAGGACACGGGCAGGAGCTCGGGATCGATCGCACGGTTGCCCGGCGCGGGGCCGAAGCGGGTCTTGCCGGGAGTGCGCTCCACGATGGACTGGGCCAGGCGTCGCGCGGTACCTGAGGGTCCATCCTTCTTGCCGTCATGGTGCGCTTCGAGGAGCCAGGGAGAAAACGCGCCGGTGGCCGCGAAGAAGCTGGCGGCCTCGGCCACGAGGCGGAAGAGGACGCTGACGCCGAGTGAGAAGTTCGGTGCCCAGACAAACCCGACGCCACGTTCGTCGGCCAGATGTCTCGCAGTATCCATCTCCCTGTCCCAGCCGGTTGTCCCACTGACGACGGCCACCCCGGCCTCGAGAAGCGCGCAGACGTTGGCGGCCGCAGACTCTGGTGTGCTGAACTCGATCGCGACCCGCGCACCGGCGAGTGTCCCCAGCGAAATATCCCGGTGCTCGGCGCCGGGTGCCAACGGATCGATTGTCGTCGCGATGGAGTGCCCTGATTCCCTCGCCACCCTTTCGATCGCCTGCCCCATTTTTCCATAACCCACGATCGCGAGATGAATCCCGGAGTCACTCATTCTATTCCCTTCTCGAACCACTCCCCGTGCAGCGAGCGCACGAGAGCGTCGATCTCTTCCTCGGGGACGACCGCGACGATCGAAGAGACCATGGCTCCCTCGAAGATGCGAAGTATCTTGGCCCCGGAAACCCCTTGCATGAAGCGGCTCCACAGCTCGGGGCGAGCGCCTAGTCCTTCTCCGACGAGTGCGACGAGTCCCACGCCGTGACGGGTTGAGAGTTGCGTCTCGTGCTTCAGACTCTCTTTGAATGCGGAAACGCGTTCGTCATCCTGGAACACGAGATCGGCGCCGAGCGGGCCGCTGCTCATCAGCAAGGGGGACACGCCGCTCGCCTCCAGCTGTGTGCCGATGCGCGCCAGGAAGGAGGGATCCCGCGCGCAACCCGGGGCGTGCACGCTGAGCAGCGCGAGAGACGCTTTCGAGGCGATCGCACATGCGTCCCGTTCCGAGTGACAGAGTGGACCAATTCGAGTCCCCTCACCTTCCGGGTTCAGGCTGTTGCGGATGACGACGGCGAGGCCTCCGGCTATTGCGGGATCGATGGCGGCCGGGTGCAGGACCTTGGCTCCGAAGCCAGCAAGTTCCACGGCTTCCCGAAACGTCGCTTCGCGAATCAAGCGGGCGCGGGGCACGGCCGCGGGATCGGCGGTCATCATCCCGTCGACATCGGTCCAGATCTCGATCGTCTTCGCGTCGAGGGCGAGGCCGAACAACGATGCGGAAAGGTCGGATCCACCGCGGCCGAGGGTTGTGGGGATGCCGCCAGCGGTCGCGCCCAGGTAGCCTCCCAATACGGGAATCACTCCGGAGTCCACGAGCGGGATGAGTTGCTTCGAGCAACGCTCCCTCGTGATTGCCAAGTCAGGCCGAGCCTGTCCGAATCCATCGTCCGTGACGAGTAGGTCGCCCGCATAGACGACCTTGGCGACCTGCCCTCTCGCCGTGACCGCCTTCGCGAGAATCTCCTGGGCCATCAGTTCGCCAAAGCCAAGGATCGCATCCCGGGACCTGGCAGTCGCGGCATTGAGCAGACGGACTCCCCGCAGGAGGACACGCAGTTCACGAAGCAGGCGATCCAGCCGTTGCAGCAGCAGCTCGTCGGAAGGGGCCACCCGCGCAGCAACCGACATGTGTTGCGAGCGCAAGGTCTCGAGATCGCTCTCGAGCTGTTGCCGTTGCCCGGCGAGGGCGAGTCCGAGGAGACGCTCGAGCGTGTTGGTGACCCCGGACATCGCGGAACTCACGACGACGGGAGCCTCATGCTGCCGGGACGCGATGATCTTCGCGGCCGCCTGCATCCTCTCCGAGCCACCGACAGAAGTCCCGCCGAACTTCATCACGATCACGGCAGCAGGCTCCGCGAGTGGAGCAACTCCGCAATCAGCAGCGTGCCACCAGCAGCGCCCCGAATCGTGTTGTGACTCAATGCCTCCATTCGCAGGCCGAGAATGGGACAGCTGCGCACGCGTCCGAGACTCACGGCCATGCCGTTGCCCGCGCCTCGATCGAGGCGTGGTTGCGGCCGGTCTTCCTCGCCCCGTACGAGGATTGGCGGGACGGGAGCCGATGGCAGCTCCGCGACCTCCCGTGGAGCGCGGAAGGAGCGGAGCCGGTCGATGGCTTCGAGGGGATCGAGAGGCTGCCGGGTCTTCACGCTGATCGACATCAGGTGTCCGTCCACCACGGGAACCCGATGCACTTGCGCGGCCGCAAGAAACGTGGCCGCTTCCACCTGTTCACCAATCAAAGACCCGAAAATTTTCTTCGTCTCGGTTTCGATCTTCTCTTCCTCGCCGGGAATATAGGGTACGACGTTATCGAGTAGATCCAGCGTCGGTACTCCGGGATAGCCGGCGCCAGAGGCCGCCTGCAGCGTCGTCACGATCAGCTGGTCGACGCCAGCTGCGATCTGGATCGGGGCGATCGCCAGAGAAAGCCCGATTGTCGAGCAGTTCGGATTCGTCACAATGAAACCCGGCCAGCCACGTTGTTTCCGTTGCCTCTCGATCAAATCGAGATGATCTGCGTTGATTTCGGGCACGATCAGCGGTAAATCCGCTTCCATTCGCCACGGGGCAGCATTCGTGACGACGGCGCGCCCTGCCTGGGCGAAGGCCTGCTCGATCTCAAGGGCGACGCTTCGATCGAGTGCAGAGAAGACGAGGCCCGAGCGACAATGAGAAGGATCGCAGGGATGGATAGGCAGCTTCGCAAGAGCTGCTGGAAGCTCCTCTGCCATCTGCCAGTTCACGGCTTCCCCGTACGGTTTTCCGGCGCTGCGCGAAGAGGCTGCCAACTCAGCCACCTCGAAGAAAGGATGCCGGGAGAGCAACGAGATCAATCGCTGTCCGACCAATCCTGTAGCACCCAGGATGGCAACCGGTGTCCTGCCTGTGGACTGCATCATGTGGTTTTCCCGGTAGAAAAAACGACCCAAGAGCGAGCAAACACTCAACTAGCGCATTCTACTGTAGTTGACAATCCCGCGCCGTTGGAATACAAAAGCAGGGCACTGGTATCCCTGTGTTATGACTCGATCAAGGAGGATTCCATGAGTAGAACACGTCTTGCTGGCATCACGGCACTTGTAGGACTCGTGTTGTTGTTGTCAGGCGTTGCCTTGGCGACACCCGGTCAGCCTGTGGATCCTGGGGTGCCCGAGACTCCCACACAGCCTCTCGTGCGCTTCAACGATGTGGATACCGTGCACTTCATTCTCCATCTGGTCATCAAGGCGCCGGCCAGGCTCAATCTTGGTCTGCCGGAACT